>CAYHSI010000160.1:0-5171 GCA_964359225.1 uncultured Anaerolineaceae bacterium | reverse complement strand
CTCCGTAGCCGCCGGTCAGGTTGTCTTCGTGCACGATCAAGGCCTTCCCGGTCTTGGCCACCGAACTCAATACGGCCTGCTTATCCACCGGCTTCAGAGTCCGCAAGTCCACGACCTCCGCGTCAATCCCTTCCTGGGCAACCCGCTCGGCGGCTTCCCAGCAGTACTGATGCATCATCCCATAGGCGAACACGCTGAGGTCAGTCCCCGGACGGGATACCCGGGCTGGGCCGATCGGGACCAGGATCTCCTCGCCCTCGGGCACCTCGCCGCGGATCAATCGGTAGCCCTTCTTGGGTTCGAAGAACATCACCGGGTCGGGGTCCCGCACCGCGGATTTCAATAGACCCTTGGCGTCGTAGGGGTTGGAAGGTATCACGACCTTCAACCCTGGAACATGGGCATAGAAGGCCTCCACCGATTGCGAGTGATAGAGACCGCCTCCGATTCCCCCTCCGTAGGGCGCCCGGATCACCAGCGGAACCGTCCACTCGCCGGCCGACCGATAGCACAGGCGGGCCGCCTCGCTCACGATCTGATTGAACGCTGGATGGATGAAGTCCGCGAATTGGATCTCACAGATCGGGTGCATGCCATACAATGCGGCTCCGATTCCGATTCCCACAATGGACGATTCCGCCAGCGGGGCATCGACGACCCGCTCCGGGCCGTACTTCTCGTACAGTCCTTGAGTGGCCCGAAACACACCGCCCCGTGGCCCGACATCTTCCCCAACGATAAATACCCGCTCGTCGCGGGCCAGTTCTTCATCCATGGCCTGGCGCAGACCTTCGATCAAGGTGATTTCAGCCATGCCGGCGGTCCCCGCTGAACAGTGGATAGGTCGCCTCGGAGACGTCCGGATACGGCGCTTGGGTGGCGTAGGCCACAGCCTCCTCCACCTCGACCTTCGCCCGCTCGTTGATCTCGGCCTCGGCCTTTTCGCTAAGGATGCCCTCGCCCATGAGGCGCGACCGGAACAGATCCAACGGATCTTGGGCCTTAATGGCCTCCATCTCGGCCCGCGGGCGGTAGGTCCGGTCGTCGTCATCCGAGGAGTGGGGAGTCATCCGATGAACGGCGGCCTCGACCAGGGTTGGGCCATCGCCCGCCCGAGCCCGGGCCACTGCCTCGGAAACGACCCGATGAACTTCCAGGGCGTCCAACCCATCGACGGTCACTCCCGGCAGTCCCAGCCCCAAGGCCTTATCGGCCGCCCGCGCCACTGCCATCTGGCGGTCCTGGCGGACCGAGATCGCGTAGACGTTGTTCTCAACAATGAAAATCACCGGAAGTTTGTGGATCGCGGCCCAATTCACGGCCTCGTACCAATCGCCCTGTGAAGTAGAGCCTTCGCCGATCGTGGTGAGCACGACTGCATCGTCGCCCCGCAGCTTGATGGCGAAGCCAATTCCGGAGGCGTGAAGGGTCTGGGTGGCCACTGGCGACGAATGGCTGACCACCTTGGCCCGCTTCAGACTCCAGTGGCTGGGCATCTGGCGGGCGCCGGAGCTCGGCTCGCCTTTTCGGCCCATCAAGCCCAGCATGAATTCCTTCGGTGTCAGGCCCATCGCCAGCAGCATGCTGAGGTCTCGATAATACGGCAGCAGCCAATCCTGGCCGCGGCGGATGGCGAAGATCGCTCCGATCTGAGCCGCCTCATGGCCGATGGCCGAGATGTGGAAGGCGATCTTCCCCTGGCGGTGCAGCACCCAGGCTCGCTCGTCCACTCGGCGGGAGAGCAGCATGAGCCAATACATCTCCAGCAGGTTCTCTCGATTGAGCTCGACCTGCAGTTGCTCCGTCAATTCCATCTACCCGCTCCTTGCTTCCACCCGCTCAGCCACGATCTCGACCAGATCCCGCACCTGCAGGTCGTCTCCGGCCGCATCGGTCAGCATGATCATACAGAACGGGCAGCCCACGGCCAGGGTCGAGGCTCCGGTCTGCTTCGCTTCCCGAATGCGGTCGGCACTCACCCGCTCCAGGCCCGCCTCCTCTTCTTTCCACATTTGGGCGCCCCCGGCCCCGCAGCAAAAAGAGGTCGAGCGCCGGCGGGGCATCTCCTGCAGTTCGATTCCCACGAAGCCGAGCGCTTCTCGGGGAGCCTCAATCACCCCGTTCTGGCGGCCCAGGTAGCAGGGATCGTGAAAGGTTACGCCTCCCGATTCATCCGCCGCGCTGGGGTCGAGCCTGCCTGCGGCAAACAGCTCCTGGAGGAATTCGGAGTGGTGGAGGACTTCGTAGTCTCCGCCGAAGGCGGGATACTCCGTCCGTAGGGTGTGCAGGCAGTGCGGGCACCCGGTCACGATCCGTTTGGGTGCGAGCCGATTGAGTCGCTCGACATTGGCGGTCGCCAGCTCATTGAAGAGGTACTCGTTCCCGGATCGACGGGCCGGGTCTCCGGTGCAGCGCTCCTCCGGGCCTAAGACCGCGTAATCCACCGCGGCGGCCTTCAGGACTTTGGCAAAGGCCCGAGCCGCCCGTTGGGCTCGTGGATCGGTGGCGGGCGCACAGCCCACCCACCACAGGATCTCGGGGGCGGGCTGCTGTTGGACGGTCGGCACTTCGAGACCCTCGGCCCACTTCAGCCGCTGGTCGGCCGCGACGTTCCACGGATTGGCCACCCGCTCCATCCCTCGGTAGGCCGTTTGTAGCTGCTCCGGGAATTCGTTGCGGGTCAGCACCAGATGCCGGCGGATCTCCAGGATGTCCCGCATCGGTTCGACGCCGACCGGGCACACTTCCACACACGCCCCACAAGCCGTACAGGCCCAGACCGCCTCCGGCGTGATGGCAAACTCGAGCAGGGTTTGGCTGCTCGACTTTCCGGCCGCCAGCTGACTGCCCTCTTGGTTCAGAAAGTAGCGTTTGTTGATCTCCAAAGCCGCCGGCGAGAGTACTTTGCCGGTTTCATATGCCGGGCAGGCCTCCTGGCAGCGGTTGCACATGATGCAAGCGTAGCCATCCATTAACCCCTTCCAGGAGAGATGCTCCAGTCGCTCGGCGCCGAACCGTTCCAGTGATTCGTCTTCAAAATTGATGGGTTCCAGGGTGCCCATCGAGGGACGCTCCGGCTGCAATAAGAAGTTCAATGGGGCAAAGAACAGATGAATGTGCTTGGTGTAGGGGAAGTACGGAATGAAGCCCAACACCGTGCCCAATCCCAACCACCAGAATACGTGAATGGCGAGCTCCTGCGAAGCCGGGGTCCAGCCGGCCCACAGACCGGCCACGGCCGAACCGAACGGGTTCCACGGATCGGCCCCGGCCGCGGCCAGTTGGAAGGTCTGACCGAGAAAGCGGGAGCCGACGTGAACCAAGATAAAGGCGCCCACGATCGCCGAGTCACGGCGGATGCCGAGGCGAGCTTTCGGGTGAAGCAGAGTCGTCTCCCGGATCTGCAGGGCGGGCGGCCGGACCCAATAGCGCCGGATCAGCAGCCCGACCATTCCGACCAGCACCCCGACGCTCAATACGTCGGCCCCCAGCCGATAGAGCTTTCCGAGCGAACCCTCGCCCAAGAAAACAAACTCGGGAACGAAGCCTTCCAGCACGTCCCCGAGATTGACCAAGATGTAATAAATGAAGCCCCAGCCGACCAGGCCATGCAGCAGGCTGGTCCCCAGGCGGGCCCGGAAGGCCGGGGCAAAGCTGACGCTTTCGTAGAATGCTTCGCCGGCCCGCCGGGCTGCGGCTCGCCAATCGGGGCGGCCGCTTCCACGCCGGATGATGCGAATGAGCCGGGCGATGGCTCCTGCGGTCAGATAAATTGTGATCAACGTGAAGATAGTGAAGAGGAGTCGTTCCGGAGTGGTGAGCATCAATGCACTCGCACAGGGCGGGCGTAGACCACCCCTCCTCGGAGCGAGGGAAAGTGTACCACAGGGCCTTCAACAGCCCTTGCAAAGGCTCCCGACGGCTTCGAGCTCGGTGTGCTAGGCCGCGCGGGCCTGAACGAGCGGTAAGTCCAACTGGACCACGGGGACCGCGGCCAGATGAGCCTGGACGTCTCTGAGAGCGGCATTGTACTTCTGCAGCAGCTCAGAGTCCGGACCCTTGTAGCGTCTCAAGGTCTGGAGTGCGCAAGCGGCGCAGCCGCGCATTGCGCGATAGGAATCAGTCTCGCATTCCAGGCAGATGTCCAACCGCATCATCATGAGGGAGAAGGCGAGCGATTCCGGATGATCCTCCGGCAGGCCGGAGACGTGATCCGCCAGCTTCCTCCAGGCTTCCCCCCTGGAGGCCCCCAGCTTGGGAATCACTGAGGACGGGAACAGAAGTTCGTTTTCGGCGTACATGAAACTACCCCCTTCCGGGTCGAGCGGCAGGGGGGCGATTGTAGATCAAAGTCCAGAAAAGTGGACTCCGGTACTTTGGTACTAGAGGAGCCCTTAGGCGCCCCCGGGGCCGTAGATTGCGGGGTCGGTCGGGGTATTGCCCGAAGGGTCCCACACGTAGACCCAGGTCCCTTCTTCGGCGAAATTGAAGATCCAGTTGGCGTCTTCCGGGGCCAGGTTGACGCAGCCGCGGGAAGTCGGGGTGCCGAAGCGGGAGTGCCAGTACGTCCCGTGCAAGGCGCGGGCCTGATCGAAGTACAAGACCCAGGGGACATCCTCCAGAAAGTAAAAGTTGCCGCCCTCCGCCGTGACCAGGCCGCCGGTCATGTCGTCCCGGTCCAGCTTGGCCCAAACTTGAAAGAGGCCGGGCTGGGTCCAGAAGCCGTTCCGGCCGCTGGACACGACGGTGGCGAACTTCAGGCTCCCGCCTTCGTACGCCGCCAGGGTCTGCTCATAGAGGTTGACCGAGACCCAACGGTTGCTTTCCACTCCATCGGGAGGTGTCGGGTCGGGACGCACCACTCCCAGATTGCGCTGCTCAATCCACCGGTCCTGGCCGACCATGTACCACACCCAATCGCCTACCTGCTGTTGAGCGTAGATCTGGACCACCGCGTGGCGAGTGAAGCATTCCCCTCGAGAATCAATTGGCCCGCCCGGCTCACGGGAAGTGCACGTGCCTCCCTGGACGATCCAACCGAACGGCCGATCGGGCGTACGGGAAAAGGCCAATCCCGGCGAGGCCGGGAGCGGGATCGCGCTGACCGAACCGCCCCGCACATACCCGAGCGGGGTCGAATAGATCGTGTTTCCATCGATTTCCGTTCGGGC
>CAYHSI010000159.1:0-5182 GCA_964359225.1 uncultured Anaerolineaceae bacterium | reverse complement strand
ACCAGAGTCGCATCGCCGTCCAGCACCTTCTCGTCCTCGCCGAAAGTAGTGACCCGACCGCCGGCTTCGCGAACCAGCAGCACCCCGGCCGCCCAATCCCACGGGTTCAGCCGCAGTTCCCAATAGCCGTCGAAGCGGCCGGCAGCCACGTAGGCCAAATCGAGGGCGGCCGAGCCCAACCGCCGCACCGCCCGGGCGCGAACAGCCAGCGCGTTGAAGTAGCTCAGGTTGTTGTCCGGATTGGTGCGGATGTCGTAGGGGAAGCCGGTCACCAACAGGCTCTCATCGAGGGTAGTGGCTGCAGAAACCCGGATCGGTGCCTCGTTCAGAAAGGCGCCCTCCCCCGCCTCCGTGTGGAAGAGCTCTTCCCGAGATGGATCGTAAATCACTCCCAGTAGCAGCTCTTCATCCTGTACGCAGGCAATCGAAACTGAGAAGATCGGCAGCCCGTGGGCGAAGTTGGTTGTGCCGTCGAGCGGGTCTACCAGCCAGCGAACTCCCTCACCCTCCTGGCTGCCGCCCTCCTCGGAGAGAATCGCGTCGGCCGGGTAGGCGCTGCGGATCCCCTCCAGCAGGAGCTGTTCCGACTTCAGGTCATAATCCGTGACGAGATCTATGGCCCCTTTGTGGCGGACCTCGGTCGCGCGTCCGTAGCCATCAAGAAGCAGCCCGCCGGCGCGGCGGGCTAACTCAACTGCAAGTTGCAGCCGATCCTGCATCAACTGGGCGAGGTGCCCGAGTCGCCCAACCGTTCCTGGATCGTCCGCAGCTCCGTCTCAATATGGCCACGCTGGACCTCGGTCTGGACGAGCAGCGCCTCGAACATGGGGCGTTGCTCATCGGAGACCGTGTCGACGAGGCGTTTGGCGCGGGTGATCTGGTCCTTCTTTTCCTTCAGCTTGGCTTCTAGCCGGGCATGGTAGCCGCGGTAAAACTCGGTGTTTGAGATCCCGGATGGGAATGTGTTCGGATCTTGAGTGAGCACTTCGGCCACCGTCAGCAGCAGCTCCTCCGCTTCGACCGGTTTTTCCAAGAATCGGACCGCTCCCAGGCTGAGGGCGAAGGCCTTGTCTTGCTCCGAGATATAGGTGGCCGACACGAAGATAATCGGGATGTCGCTCGTCTTCGGGTTGTTGCGGACCTTGTGGGCAAAGGCGAAACCATCCAGTTTCGGCATCAGAATATCGGTCAGGATCAGGGCCGGCCGCTCCACTGCGATCAGACCTAGCGCCTGGTCGCCGTCTCGGGCGGTGATGACTGGATAGCCCTTGTACTTGAGGGTGACCTCCATCAACTCAAGCAGATAGGGGATGTCTTCGACGATCAGAATGGGACCCGGTGTGGTCATCGCGGCCAATTGTAGCGCGATCGGCCGCGGCTGCTGGGCTCAGCGAGCGGTCAGCAGGAACTCGTCGATGTGGGTCAAAAGTTCCGTCACATCCGACGGTTGGATCTCCCCCATGTGCCCGATGCGGAAGGTCTTGTCTTTCAGCGGTCCATAGCCATTGGCAATCGACATCTCGTGCTGAGCGAGATGCTCGTTGAGCGCTGAGATACCGAGTGATCGGGTGTTGCGAATCGAAGTCACGGTTTTCGAGCGATACCCCGCCGCCGCGAACAACTCGAAGTGCTCGGCGGCCCAAGACTGGACCTGGTCTGCCATCTGTTGGTGCCGGGCGGCGCGGGCCTCCATCCCCTCGGCAAGCATTCGATCCAGCTGAAAGTCCAGCGCGTAGAGTAGGGAGATGGCGGGGGTGGCTGGAGTGGTATCGCGCCGGTGGTACTTCTCGAGCAGCAGCAGATCGAAATACCAGCCTCGGTTGCTCACCGAACCGGCTCGTTCCAGCGCCCGATCGCTGACTGCGGCGAAGGCCAGCCCGGGTGGCAAGGCAAAGCACTTTTGGGAGGACGCGACCAAGACGTCGATCTCCCAGGTGTCCATCGGGATTGGGACACCTCCGGCCGACGATACCGCGTCAACCAGGATAACCAGGTCGGGACGAACGGCGCGGGCGCGGGCCACGATTTCCTGAATCGGGTTTTCAACTCCGGTGGAAGTCTCGTTGTGGACGACCGCCAGGGTGTCGAATTCTCCTCGGGTGAGTGCTGCTTCCACCTGATCCGGAAGGTTGGCCTGACCCCACTCCACGTCGAGCTGTTCGAAGGGGGTGCCATTGCTGGCCGCCACCTCGGCCCAGCGCTGCCCAAACGCGCCGCACACGCAAAGCAAGAGCTTGCGGCCGACCACGCTGCGCATCGCGCCCTCCCAGACCCCGCTGCCCGAGGAAGCAACCACAAAGACTCGATATTCGGTCTGAAATATCTGCCGCAGCCGAGGCTGGAGGCGGGCATACAGCTGCTCAAAGACCTTACTGCGGTGCCCAACCATCGGATGGACCTGGGCCTGCAGCACCTCGGGGTGGACATCGGTGGGGCCGGGAATAAAGAGTCTCGCCATGGCTAACCTTCCTCGACGCTGGCCGATTCTAACCGCGCCGGATTCCGGAGCCTCAGGTCATTCGGCCCGATCTCCGCGGACGAACGTTTACTGGCCGCCTCTTGGCAGCCGGCGCCGCCGAGAATTGGGGTCTGAAACAGCCAAGTGATATTCCTAAAATTGATATTGATAAAGTCAAATTTCTTGGTATATTCTCTCAATAATCTTCAACGGATCTTAAGGTTTCCTGAGTAGCGAGAGGCGCCGGGGATGAACAGCCTGCTGATGACCTGTCCAATCTGCGAACACCGCTTGACGGTGACTCGCCTGCATTGCCGCAATTGCGATACGACGATCGAAGGCCACTTTGAGACGGGCAAGATGGGACAGTTGACCGCGGAACAACTCAGCTTCGTCGAGACCTTCATGCGCTGCGAGGGGAAACTCAATCGCATGGAAGGTGTGCTGGGGCTTTCCTACCCGACTCTGCGTTCCCGGCTCTCGCAGGTGATCCAGGCCATGGGCTTCGAGGTCGGGCCCGAACAGGCGGATACGAGCGATGAGCAGCGGCACCAGATCCTGGACGAACTGGCCAGCGGGCAGATCAGCTCGGAACGGGCCATTGAGCTGCTCGAAGGAGCCTGAGGCCGAGCCATTGGGAGGGGCCATCGCCGACCGGGTCGGGGCCGAGGTAGACTCCTCCGAGCCCGCCACCGGTTCAGGCGATCAGGAGCGAATCGCAGTGCTGCGTATGCTGGAGGAAGGCAAGCTCACCGTCGCCCAGGCCGAGGAACTGCTGCAGGCCCTGGAGCCCTAAGAGTGACCGCTGGTTTGCTGGTCCAGGATTCGCGATCACCTTCCGGCCTCCGGCCGGTCAACTCACGCCGGGATATGGCCCAAGTCGCCGATCTGATCGAAGTGGTCTTCCGGGGCGATCTCGACCCATTCGGGCTGCGCATGGTGCGGGAAATGCGGGCGATGGGCAGGGCCGGCTATCTTGGCTGGGCGCTCAACCGGATGTTGTTGCCGCCTGCGGCGCGGCCTCAGGGGTTCGTGTGGGAAGAGGATGGGCGGGTGGTTGGGAATGCCAGCCTGCTGGCGGTGAACGGCTTCCCGGAGCGGTGGGTGCTTGCAAACGTGGCGGTCGGTCCGGGATATCGGCGGCGCGGAATCGGCCGCCAAATGGCGGAGGCCGCGATCGACCTGGCGGTGGAACGTGGCGCCACCACGCTCTATCTGCAGGTCGAGCCAGACAATGCGCCGGCCCAGCTGCTCTACCGGCGGCTGGATTTTGAGGATCTGACCACCCGGACGACCTGGCGGCGGCCCGCCGGACCCTATCCGGGATCAACCAACCCGCGAAGCGTGATCCGCCCTCGCCGGCGAGGCGAATGGGCCCGACAGTGGGAGTTGGCGGCCGCTGTTTTTCCTGAGGGTCTGTTTTGGCCCTATCCGCTGGACCCGGGTTTCTTCCAGACTGCCGCAGCTCGCGGCCGGCGTCACTGGCTGGCTTGGGATGGGGATCGGCTGTTGGGGAGCCTGACCATTCGGGAGGGCAGCTCGATCCGCATGGTCATCCTGGCGTCGCCCGAAGCGCAAGGAGAAGTCGAGCGAGACTTGGTATCCTTCGGACTGAGCATCACCCGCGGCCGGAAGCCAATCGCCATTGATTATCTCGCGGATGTTGCCACCGAGCCGTTGAAGGAATTTGGATTCCGCGCGGAGCGGACGCTGACCTGGATGCGGCGTCGGCTTGGCGAGTGAGCGAGGAAATCATGGATGCAGAAGTCCGCGTGGAGCGGCTGAGCAAGACTTATTATCCGAAGCAGCGCAAAGGATTATTCAAATCGGAGCGGCGCGAAGTGCAGGCTTTGCGCGAGGTCAGCCTGGAGATTCGCAAGGGCGAGATCTTCGGGCTGCTCGGGCCCAATGGCGCGGGCAAGACAACCCTCATCAAGTGCCTGACCACCCTGCTCCTGCCCACCAGCGGGGACGCCTGGCTGCATGGCTACCATATCGTTAAGCAGGAGAACTTGGTCCGGGCTGCGGTCGGGTGCATGCTGATGGGAGAGCGCGGGCTGTATTGGAAGCTGACCGGTCGGGAAAACCTGATCTTCTTCGGTGCGCTCTACCACCTGACGCCGAAGGACCGCCGTCGGCGGGCAGCGCAGATTCTCGCCCTCCTGCATCTGCAGGAGCTCGCCGATCGGACGGTTGAGAGCTACTCCTCCGGCCAGAAGATGATGTTGGCCTTCGGCAAGGCGTTGATCAACGACGCACCGGTGTTGATTCTGGACGAGCCGACTAATACGCTGGACGTGCCTTCAGCCCGGGAGCTCAGGGCCCACGTGCGGGAGCTCAATGCCTCCGGCAAGACCGTGGTCTACACGACCCATATCATGGCGGAAGCCGAGACGCTCTGCGAGCGGGTGGCCATCATTGACCATGGCCAGGTGATCGATCTGGGGACCGTGGATGAGCTCAAGCGATCACTCCAACGGGATCACGTGACCCATATCGAAGGGGTCATCCCGGAGCGGGCCAGCAAGGCAGTGGCCGCCCTGCCTCAGGTCACCAAGCTGGCGACTAGTGTGTCCAATGGGACCACCCGCCTGACCGTGGTCAGCAGCGATGGGCGCAGCGCTTTGCCGCGCATGATCGAAGCCCTGACGGCGAACGGTGCCCTGATACAGAATATTGCACCGGAAGAAGTGACCCTCGAGGATGTTTTCGTGGCGAAGACCG
>CAYHSI010000158.1:0-5203 GCA_964359225.1 uncultured Anaerolineaceae bacterium | reverse complement strand
TTGCCAGTGCCTATGTGGTGGCAACCCATGTCTGGTTCGTCACCGAGAAGACCCTCGCACACGCCGAAGTCGGCTACCGATCCGAAGTCGAGAACTCGCTGTGGCCGCGCATGCTGGCGCGGGCGGCCTTTTTAAGCGGCGTGCTTTTCGTACTGATCGGCCGAGCAGCTCCTCCCCTGGTCCTGGCCGGGACACTGCGGCTGCCATATTACAAGGACAACCACTGGCGCCGTGCGCTTGTCACCGACCTCCTGGTTGCAATCCTGACGGCCGCCTTCGTTCGGCTCGCGGCCGGTACGCTCTGACGAGCGGCCGAAGAACTTCAAGCCCCGCAAGGCATAACCGGGGCTCCCCAAATGTGAGCAGGAAGCCCGTCCTCTCCTTGACTGCGCAATGTTGAAACTACTTCAGATCCGGCCCGGCGAGGGCCGATCGGCCCTGCTGCTAATTCTGCTGATGTTGGTCCCGTCGGCCGGCGGGGCGATCAGCTCTCCCGGTATCGACGCACTTTTTTTCGCTCGGGTCGGGGTCGAGTTTCTACCCTACATGTACATGGTGCTCGGCGTACTCACGCTAGCCGCCTCGCTGGTAGTTACCGCGCTGCTCGGTCGGCTCCCCAAGAAGCTGCTGTACTCTGCAATCCCTCTGATCCTTGGCTTCACCATGCTGGCAGCCCGCCTGCTGATCGCCTTCGACCTGCCCTGGGTTTACCCGGCCTTGTGGCTGGCTATGTATCTCATGTGGACCCTTCAGTACCTGGTCGTCTGGGGGCTGGCCAGCATGGTCTTCGACACCCGGCAGGCCAAGCGGCTGTTCCCGTTGTTTGCCGCCGGTGGCATCTTGGGCACTGCCTCCGGCGGATTGATCACCAAACCCCTGGTCGGTTGGCTGGGATCTGAGAATTTGCTCTTCGCCTGGGCTCTGGCCTTCTTTGGTCAGGCGCTGCTAACCCGGCCCCTGCTGGCCGACGTCAGGGAGGCACCGATTCGTTCGCGTTGGGAGCGTCCATCACTCACCCGTGATCTCCGGCGCGGTTATCAGGTCGTCCGCCACTCTGGGCTCTTGAGTTGGATGTCCATCGGCGCCCTCTTGCTTGGCGCACTGCTGTTTTCGGTAATCTTTCCTTTCTCCAAGGCTGTAGTAACACAGTTCGAGACCGAGGACGCGATTGCCGGCTTCCTGGGGATCTTCCAGGGGGCCACCACGGTGATTGCCCTGCTGGCCTCCCTCTTCCTGGCAAACCGGCTCTTTTCTCGGGTCGGCTTCATGGGCGCATTGTTGGGATACCCGTTGATCTATCTGGTCGGGTTTGGGGTCGTTGCCCTGCGCCCGACTCTAGCGGCGCTGGCGGGGCTGCGGTTCATGCAGATGGGTTGGCGTCTGGCGATGTTCGACCCGGCCTTCCAGGCCGTTCTCAGCCTCGTTCCCCCTGACCAGAGGGA
Source organism: uncultured Anaerolineaceae bacterium (assembly GCA_964359225.1). Lineage (GTDB taxonomy): Bacteria > Chloroflexota > Anaerolineae > Anaerolineales > E44-bin32 > JADFRG01. The sequence goes on along the minus strand of CAYHSI010000158.1, from coordinate 3,761 downwards.
GGCGGCCCGAACCTTCATAGACGGCGTCCCCAAGCAGGCCGGTGTGGTGCTGGCCGGCTTGATTCTGGCTTTCGGCAACCGGAGCCTGCTGCCGACCCAGCTCTATTTGCTCTTCGCGGGCATCGCCGCTGGTGGGCTCTGGGTGTTCTGGCGTGCCCGGCATGCCTACCGCGGGGCGTTGGCCCAGGCCCTGCATGCCGGGAATCCACAAATCTTCTACAGCGCGGAGCACCCGTTTGGAGGTTTCCAGCATGACGCGGCGGCAATCGCCGCAGCCGTGAATGGGGTGTCCGATCCAGACCCGGTGACTCGGCGGGTCTCGGCTGAGATCTTGGGAAATTTAGAGGTTCCCGAGGCCAGTGCCACTCTGGTCGCCGGATTGGAAGATCCCGACCCAATCGTACGGGTCGCGCTGCTGCGCTCGCTGGGCCGGGCCGGGGCCCAAGGAGCGCTTTTGGAGGTTCTGGCGGCCCTCGATGATCCCGAGCCGGAGGTCCGGCTGGAGGCCGTACAGACCGCCCGGGCCTTAGCAGGCTATCGGCGGGGGCTGCTGACCCAGGTTGAGCGCCTACTGGAAGATCCCGCTCCTGAGGTCCGCAGCTGCGTGGCAGTTATCCTGCTCGAGAAAGGTCCGCATCCCGAGGCGAGCCGCGTACTGCGCAACATGGTAGGGACCACTGAGCCGCAAGCGCGGAAAGCAGTGCTTGACTCGATCGCCCGTTGGGGAGACTTGGCCGGTTTCGAGCTGGCGCTCGACTGCATCGAGGACCCTCATCCTTCAGTCCGGCGAGCGGCGGTCAGCGCGCTCGCCCACAGTGATCCGCACCGGGCACTGCCTAATCTAATTCAATTGCTGAGCGATGGTGACCGGTCTGTTCGAGAGGCCGTTGCTGCCCGGCTTGGGGAGCTCGGTTCTCAAGCGCTCGGTCCCGTCCTCGAAGCACTCGATGACCCTCGGCTGGTTGAAGGGGCCTTGCTCGCGTTACAGAACCTCCCTGCTCGGCGGGAGCTACCCAGGCTGCTCGGGTTCGCTCAGGTCAAGGCCCGGATGGCACAGCACTACCTGGTGCTTTGGAGGGGCGCAAGTGCAAACGGCAACCCCAGTCCGGCGTCCGAGCTCTTCTCCGATGCACTGATCTACAGTGCGCGGCATGCAGCCCGTCAGGCTATTCTCGCGGTGGGATTGCTGAGAGACCCCGCCGCAGCTTCCCTCGCAGTTGACAACCTGGACAGCCGGGAGGCCGGCCAGCGGGCGAATGCAATAGAGATGCTCGATTCGCTCGGCGAGCGCGAACTGGTCGGGCCGCTGCTCCGAATCTGGGAAGCGCAGAGAGTTCTCGCCGCGGCCGGATCCGTAGAAGAGTGGCTGGAACGCGGCTTGGAAGACGTAGATCCATGGGTTCGGGCCTGCGCGGCGCTGGCCGCTGGAGAATCTCGGTACCCGGCTCTGGAGGACCAGCTGCAGCAACGGGTGCTGTCCGACCCTGATTCCTTGGTCCGCGAGACCGCCGCCAAATCCCTCGATGGAGACCCAGTTATGGAGACACTGCCAACCCTCTCGACCCTCGAGCGCGTCCTCTTTCTGCGCCGGGTTCCGCTGTTCGCCGATCTCTCGCCGGATGAACTCAAGCAGGTCGCTTTGGTGGCGAGTGAACTCTCCTTCAGCCAGTCCGAATTGCTCGCCCGGCAGGGAGAGGAAGGCGATGAGATGTATGTCATCCTCGAAGGAGAGATTGAAGTCTCGATCGACGGTACCGCCGGCAACCGGGAGGTTCTCGCCCGCCGCGGCCCGGGAGAGGTTGTCGGCGAGATGTCGATCATCAGCCGCGAACCGCGCATGGCCTCCTTGATCGCTGCCAGCGATTTGCGAATCCTGCGCATCGCCCAGAAGGAATTCGAGGGAATCCTGCGGGAGCGGCCGCAAACCGCTTTGGCCGTGATGCGAGTGCTCATCAAACGCCTGAAGGAAGCTCGACGGTCGGAAGCCGCACCGTAGCGGATAGCCGACTTTTGCTAGGGCTGGTTTGAGCTAAGAGAGGCCGTTCCGGGCGGAATTCACTCGCGGGCGACCTGGTACCTGCCGGCTATGGTTAGCCCTTTCGGCTGGGCCTGATAATCTCAGTACATGCCCGCGCCCGGTCTGCCCGTATCCGGGCGAGCGGGACATCCCCAATGGACGAAATCACTCGCCCCGGCCGGCCGCGTCGACCTCGCCGCAGTCACCCCGTTCGGACGACCCTGCTGATCGGCCTAGCGATCGTCCCGGTGCTTTCGGCATTGACCTTTGCCGGGTTGGCCTACGCCTCTACCCACGCGGTTCGGCTGGCGCCGGTCAGCGCCGAAGTCCTGCGCCAGATCGCAATCAATCTATTCCCCGCTCCGGCAACGCCCACCCCCGCGCCAAGCCCGACCGCACTGCCAACCTTCCTACCTCCGGCCGTACCGGATTCGGGGTTGATCCCTGCCCCGCCGCAGGCCCCAATTGAAAGCCCGACCGCAACATCAACCGCGACGGTTGAACTCACTGCTTCACCGACGGCGACACCCAGCCCAAGCCTAACCCCAACCTTTACCAGCACGCCTACCTTCACCAGCACCTTCACCGCCACCCCGACCGGCACTCCCACCCGGACGCCGTCGCCGACTGCCACCCGCACCCCCTTGCCCACCGCCACACGCACACCGTCGCCCACGGCGACTCGCACCCCCACTCTCCTGGCGACGTCGACCGCAACCCGCACGCCGACCCTTGCGCCGACCTCAACTATCGGTTCCCCGGGGCCCTCCGCGACCCCCTCGGCAACCCTCGCCGTCTCGCCCAGCTCGACCTCGGACCCAGGCTGCAGTCCGACCGGGAATAGCGGATTCGAAAACACCCTACTGGGGTTGATCAACCAAGAGCGGGCGGCGCAAGGCCTGCTGGCTTATGCCGCGCAGGGCCAACTGCAGACCGCGGCCCGGCTCCACAGCTCCGACATGGCCTGCAACGGCTTCTTCTCCCACACCGGTTCGGATGGTTCCACAGTAGGGCTGCGCGTCACTGCCCAGGGCTACAGCTGGTCGTGGGTGGGAGAAAACATACTTGCTACGAGCGACACCTCCTCTCAAGCACCACAGTCGGCCTTCAACTGGTGGATGAACAGCGACCTCCACCGGGCCAATCTGCTCAGCCCCAACTACACCGAGATCGGGCTGGGCTACATCTACGTGGCCGGCAGCCCCTACGGCGGGTACTTCACGGCGGTCTTCGCTCGACCCTCGTCCTAACGACGAGATCCGCACTGCTACAATCAATCCCCATGCGCCGGGCAGTGTTTCTGAGTTCGCCGGAGCTCTGGCTGCGTGGTCACGGGCCGCAGCATCCGCTGAAGCCCGAACGGCTGCAGCGCACCTTCGAGCTGCTCAGCGAATACGGAGGGCTGGCCGCGCCCAACGTGCAGGTTGTCAAGCCGCGGCTGGCCGAGCCGGACGAGCTGGCCCTGTTTCACACCCAGGACTACATCCGGGTGACCCGGGCGCTCAGTCGGGGAGAGCTCAGCTTGCCCGCGGGGAGCTACGGCTTCGGTCCGGGCGACAACCCGATCTTCCCCAAGATGTATGAAACTGAGGCGTTGAAGGTCGGGAGCGCCCTACAAGCCGCCGAGCTGCTCTACACCGGGGATTGCGAGGTGGCCTTCAGCTACAGTGGCGGGCTTCACCACGCGGGTCCGGACTTCGCATCCGGCTTCTGCGTCTTCAACGACTGCGCGGTCGCCATCCAG
>CAYHSI010000157.1:2419-5320 GCA_964359225.1 uncultured Anaerolineaceae bacterium | reverse complement strand
CCTGCGCCTCCCGGGCGGCCTGCTCAATCTGCTCGCCGGTGGCCTGCTCCCGGGCGAAGGCGATGTTGTCCCGGATCGGGCCGGAGAATAGGAAGATGTCTTGCTCGATGGTGGCGATTTGGGAGCGCAGCGACTCGAGGCTCCACTCCCGCACGTCCACCCCATCCACTTCGACCCGCCCCGAGCTGGCGTCGTAGATCCGGTTGATCAGGTGAGTCAGGCTGGATTTTCCCGACCCGGTTTGACCGACGATGGCGAGGGTCTCGCCGGCCCGGGCCGTGAAATTGAGGTTCTTGAGAACCGGAGTGCCGTTGTAACCGAAGGTTACGTTGTGAAAGGCCACATCACCCCGGATCGGGCGGGCCACGCCGCCGAGGTTTTCGTCCAGCTCGGTCCGGGCGTTGATGACCTCCAGGATCCGCCGGGCCCCGGCCAGCCCGAGCTGCACCAGGTCAAAGGAGAACAGCGAGATGAAGGTCGGGTACCGCAGCGCGCCGAAGAGACCCACATAGGCCACGACCTCACCCAATGTGATGCGTCCGGCCTGCCAGACCAACAGCGAGTGGAAGAACCCAACGGCCCAGAACAGGCTGAAGGCCAGCATCGGCCAGTACCGCGCTTGAATCATCCCGTGCTGCACGAACAGCTCCCGGTAGCGGCCGGCGTTATGGGTGAACTTGCGCCACTCGTGCTGCTCCTGCACGTTGGCCTTCACCACCTCGATCCCGGCCATCGTCTCGGCCAGCCCGGCATTCATCACCCCGAACTGCATCCGCATCCCGACCGTCACCGGTCCCAGCCGCCGGGCGTAATCTCGCAGCGTGACGACCAGCACCGCAGTGAAGACCAGCGGGACCAGCAGCAGCTCGGGCAGCAGCCCGCCGATCAACACCAGCGGCACGATCAGGTTCATCACCGAGTCGGTGATCAGCATGATGCCGGGGCTGAACATGATATTGAGCGAGTGGACGTCGTTGGTGGCGCGGGCCATGAGGTCGCCGATCCGCTGGCGCCGATGGTAGGTCTGGCTCTTGCCCAACAAGCTGACGTAGAGCTCGTGCCGCGCGTCGCGCTCGATTCCCTGGGCCAGGAACTCGCCGGCATAGTTGCGCAGCAGGCCCGACAGCCCTTGGATCGCAGCCGCGACAAATACGGCTGCCGCCGCGCCGCTTAGGGCCGCCCGGGTGAAGCCGGGGGTGGCAATCACGTCAAAGGCCCGCCCGACGAACAGCTGCACGTAGCTGAAGGCCGTGTTGTTGACCACTGCCGCCAGGACCATCGCCGCCGGCCAGATCGGGTAACGCAGCACGTGCGAGGCGATCCAGCGCACCGGACTGGAGCGGTTGTAATCGTGCTCGTGTTCTAGCGAGAATTCGCGGAGGGCCACGTGAGGCTTGGGTTGGCTGAGTCGGTCCACATTATACGGTCGGGCTGCCGCTGCTGTCTGACAAGGATCCGCGCGGCATGGGTTATACTTCGCGCAGTTGCGGGTAAGGAGGAGGATACGCCCGTACCGAGGCCGGACCCCTCGCCCACGTCAATCACCCGGTGACCATTCACCGGGCCAATCATCCAAGGAGGAAAGCTCAAATGCAAAGGAAGAATCTGATTGCCGGATTGGCTGTGCTCGCGGTGCTCTTGGCTGCTTGCCAAACCGCGGCAAAGCCAGCTGCCGGTGAAGTGGAAGTGTTCAGCTGGTGGACCGCCGGAGGCGAAGCCGATGGCCTGGCGGCGTTGATCCAGGTAATGGACACTGAGAACCCTGATCTCCAGTTCGTTAACTCGGCGGTTGCCGGAGGTGCCGGCACCAACGCCCGGGCGGTCTTGGCTACCCGGCTCTCGGCCGACGATCCTCCCGACTCGTGGCAGGGCCACGCCGGGCAGGAGTTGATCGGCACGTACGTGGCGGCCGGCGAAATCCAGCCCCTGAACGACTTATATGAGACCAACGGCTGGCTGGCTGTAATGCCCGAAACCCTGATCCCGCTGATCTCGCAGGACGGCAACATCTACTCCGTCCCGGTCAACATCCATCGGGCCAACGTGCTTTGGTACAACCCGGAGGTCCTGGCCACCAATAACGTGGCGGTTCCTTCGACCATCGCTGACTTCATCGCCGCCGCCGGCACATTGCAAGCGGCCGGGGTGACGCCGCTGGCGATGGGCGAGCAGTGGACCTCGATGCACCTGTTCGAGACCGTACTGCTGGGGACGGTGGGCGCCGAGGCCTACAACGGATTGTGGGCGGGGACTACCGACTGGGCCGGACCCGAAGTGACCCAAGCCATCGACAACTTCGGCCAGATCCTGGAGTTCACGAACAGCGACTCCTCGACCCTGGCCTGGGACCAGGCCGCTCAGCTGGTCATCGATGGCGACGCGGCCTTCACGATCATGGGCGATTGGGCAGAAGGCTACTTCAAGGCCGCCGGCCTCTCGCCAATGGAGGGCTTCGGTTGGGCGCCCGCCCCGGGCACCGCCGGACTCTTCCAGTTCCTATCGGACAGCTTCGTGCTCCCGGTCGGCGCGCCGAACGAAGAGGGCGCCACGGCCTTCCTGACCATCGCCGGCTCTAAGGCCGGCCAGGAGGCCTTCAATCCGATCAAGGGTTCGATATGTGCCCGGACCGACTGCGATGCAAGCCTGTTCGATGAGTACCTGCAGTCGGCGATGAACGACTGGGCAAGCAACACCGTGGTTGGCAGTCTGACCCACGGAGTGGTAGCCAACGACAACTGGAAGTCGCAGATCGATACGGCCCTCGGGCTGTATCTCTCTGACGGCGATGCGGCCGCCTTCCAGGCGGCGCTCGCTGCGGCCTGCTCCGACGGAGGAACGTGCGGGTAGGTCACCCTTCTAGGCTTTGCGAGTGGGGTGGGTGGCGTGGGGCCGCCCCCCCAG
>CAYHSI010000157.1:0-2409 GCA_964359225.1 uncultured Anaerolineaceae bacterium | reverse complement strand
CCTGCTCCCAGGTAGTACCGTGGGGTTTGGCCACCCTTCTCGGTTTGGCGTGGGGGGGGGGCCGACGGCGACCCACCCCACTTTCCTTTTTGGCACTGCCCCTTCAACTCGAGTTCGGCGGATCGGTTCGAGGGTGGCCGCCAGGCGGCTCGCATGACCCGCGATCGGTTCCTCTCCATCGCCCTAGTCTCACCTTCCATCCTGGCCATCGCGATCTTCGTCTATGGTTTCATCGGCTGGTCGGCACGGGTCTCGACCAGCGCCTGGCAGGGACTGCTCCCGGATTTCACCTGGGTGGGTCTCAGCCAGTATCTGGAGCTGTTCGCCGACCGCCGTTTCCAGATCGACATGCGCAACACCGCCATTTTCACCCTGTTGTTTCTGGCGGCCTGCCTGCTGATCGGGCTGGCCCTGGCGGTCTTGCTCGACCAGCGGCTGCGCGGTGAAGGCCTCTTCCGCGGAATTTTTCTGTTTCCGATGGCGATCTCATTCATCGTGACCGGAGTTGCCTGGCGTTGGCTGATGAATCCCGCCACCGGAAGCCGCATCACCGGACTGAACCTGCTCTTCGACTCGCTGGGGCTTGATTTCCTGGTCAACAAGTGGCACACCACCGACCCGCCGTGGGGGATCGCCTTCATCGTGATCCCCGCGGTGTGGCAGATGTCCGGCTTCACCATGGCGCTGTACCTGGCCGGGCTGCGCAGCATCCCGGAGGAGCTGCGGGAGGCCGCCCATGTAGACGGGGCGAGCGGCCTGCAGGTCTACCGCCATATCGTGCTGCCACTGCTGCGGCCGGTGACCTTGAGCGCGGTCATCATCCTGGGCCACATTTCGCTGAAAGTCTTCGACCTGATCGTCGCCATCAGCGGCAAGAACATTCGGCTGGACGTGCCGGCCATTTACATGTGGACCACGACCTTCGACGCCAACAACTTCGCCCGCGGGGCGGCCATCGGGATCCTGATGCTGCTGACCGTTGCCTTGCTGGTGATCCCCTACCTAAGCTACAGCATTCGAGGGGAGGCCGACGTTTGAGCCTGCACAGATCGGCGTGGATCCCGCGATGAGCGTGCGAACGCCGGTGCGGGTCTCGGTCTATGCGATGCTGGTGTTGGCCGCGGTGCTGTACCTGCTGCCAATCTACCTTCTGCTGGTCACCGGGTTGAAGAGCTTTGGGGAGGTCAATCTGAGGACGATGTGGGAGCTCCCCTCCGGATTGCACTTTGACAACTTCGGCGAAGCACTGGATAAGCTGGGCCCTAACCTGCGCAACAGCCTGCTGCTGGCCGTGCCGGCCGCCCTGCTTTCGGCCATGCTGGGATCGCTCAACGGCTACGTATTCTCCAAATGGAAGTTCAAAGGATCTGAGCTGATCTTCCCGCTGATCCTGTTCGGGATGTTCATCCCCTACCAGAGCATCCTGATCCCGCTGGTGCGCTTCATGCAGACCATCCACCTGTACGGCGGGATCCCGGGGTTGATCCTGGTGCATGTGATCTACGGGATCCCGATCACCACGTTGATCTTCCGCAACTATTACGCGACCGTGCCTACCGAAGTGCTGGAGGCCGCTCGCATGGACGGTGCCGGATTGCTGGGCATCTTCCGCTGGGTGATCCTGCCGCTTTCGCTCCCGAGTTTCGTGGTGGTGCTGATCTGGCAGTTCACCTCGATTTGGAACGAGTTCCTGTTCGCCATCATCCTGACCAACCCCGCTCAGTGGCCGATCACCGTGGCGCTCAACAACCTGGCCGGCACCCAGATCGTCGAGTGGAACGTGCAGATGGCCGGCGCGCTGCTGGCCGCGGTGCCAACCCTGCTGATCTACATCTTCCTTGGCCGCTACTTCATGCGCGGCCTGATGGCGGGTGCGCTGAAGGGCTGAAGGCCGGCCCCTGCCTCACATTCATTGGGCTCAACGATGAATTTGAACAAAGTCCGCTGGGGCATCTTGAGCACGTCGAAATTCGGGACCGAAGTCGCCATCGCTGCCATGCGGAAGGGGAAATGGCCAGAGGTCATGGCGATCGCCTCCCGCGATCTTGGAAAGGCCCAAGCCGCGGCCCAGCGCCTGGGCATCCGGAGGGCCTATGGATCGTATGAGGAGCTGCTGGCCGATCCCACCCCCAGTGGGGGCTGGGCCGACTGCAGAGAATCATTCGCCGACTCAATCCAGCCATTGGCCCTGGCAGGGAGTCGGATCTACACCCGGGCCAGCCACTATCCAAGTCGTGTCTTCTGGATCCACGGCATACCGCTTGAGACGGTCGCGGATCTGATCGAGTGCCGTCGCAGCCTGCACGCGACCCCAGTTCCATGTTTGCCAGTCCGGGTCAGTTTGTTGCTCCGCGCGCATGGCCCGCTGGCACGCGAGGTAAGCCAAGAGTTCGGGCGGGGAGGCCTCGG
>CAYHSI010000156.1:0-5337 GCA_964359225.1 uncultured Anaerolineaceae bacterium | reverse complement strand
CCGCCAATTCAGGCGCAGCGCCCGGCCAACCGCCGGCCCGCTGGAAATGGAAGCGGGGACCTGGCGCCGAGCGATCTTGACTGCCGAGGCGAGCTCCGAATCGAGGGGTGGTCTGACGCCCAGAATTGTGAGACCGCGGAGCACCGCCCGATTGGTAGGGTCGAGTTTGAGGGCCGATTCGAGGCAATAGATCTTCTCCCGCTTGGTATCGACGGTCGAGCTCATCCAAATCCAGTACTCGACGACCCCGGAGTCCGCTTTGAGCAGGCGGGTCAACAGGCTTCTTGCGCGCACCCGGTTGCCGGAACGGGCTGCGGCAATAGCCTGAATGAGCATGCTGTCGTTGGATTGATCCATGCCAGCTGAAGGAGCCGAAGTCTAGCATAGCGGTTTGGCCGGCACAACGCGACCTCGGTACGCCCCCTTGCTATAATCCCCACCCGATATGTGCCGAATGTTGCTGGCGATTTGGGGGCTCATCCTGTGGGGCTGTGTGCCGATCAGCCAGACGACCACTGAGCTGCCCACCCAAACTCTCCAACCTCGCCTTGAGCGCCAGAACACCGCGACCGAGCCCGCTCCGGCGACGGTCAGCCCGGTCGGAACCTCCGGCCCCACTCCTACGCCGTTTTCACACCTCATCGTCGAAGGAGACACGCTGTTGGGGATCGCCTTGCAGTATGGGGTTGAGCTGAACGACCTGCTGCTGGCCAATCCGGGCGCCAACCCTCGGTTCCTAACAGTCGGGAGCAGTCTGGTTGTGCCGCTTGATGGGGCGGACGGTCCAGTTCCGACCGCGACCCCTCGCCCGGTTGGGCTGTCGCCGGTGAGCTGCTACCCGGCTCTGTCGGGGGAACTCTGGTGTTTTCTGAATGCGGGTCTGGCAGAGGGGCCGCCGATCGAGGGGCTGGTGGGACTGGTGACACTGCTCGACGCCGGCGGGCAGCCGCTGCGGACCGAGCCGGCCTTCAGCCCGCTAAATTTGCTGCTTCCGGGGTCTGAGCTGCCCTTGGTCGCCTATTTCGCGCCACCCGTGCCTGAATTCTCTGCCGCGGTGGCAGCCATTATCAGTGCAGTCTCGGCGGGGGAGCCCGCTGGGCGCTATCTGCCAGTAGAAGTAGTCGATGTCGTATCCAGCATTTCTGCAGACCGGCTGGTGGGAACTGTGGAAGGATTCCTCGCGCTGGAAATCGGTCCGGATCAGTCGGCCGATTGGATTCGGGTGGTGGTAGTGGGGCTTGACGCGGGCGGACAGATCGTAGGATTCTCTACCTTCGATCCGGGCGAGGCCGGCCGCGAGTCTCGGGGCCTGCCTTTCAGGATTGAGGTCGCCAGTCTCGGCCCACCGATCGCTCGGCTCGCGCTGCTCACCGAGGCAAGAGTCGATGGATCCTGATTTCCGATTGCGGACCGCCGCGGGCTGCATGCTATAATCCGTCGCCCCCCAAACGATTTCGTCGGAGAGGTAGCGTAGTCTGGCCTAACGCGCGCGCTTGGAAAGCGCGTGAGCCGAAAGGCTCCGTGGGTTCGAATCCCACCCTCTCCGCCTTTGGTATACTGCCGCCGCATGAAACTACGGATCGAAAACCGGGCCTGGCAGGCCGGCTTGCCGGTGTTGGTTGTCGTCGGCCTCGGATTGCTGTACAGGGGGACTGCCCGCCCGGTCCATTTGATTGTCGATCGGAACCCACAGATGATCCTGACTCACGCTCGCCGGGTCGAGGGCGTGTTGCTGGAGGCCGGGTTTGAGCTGGCGACTCAGGATCGGGTGGTGCCCTCGAATGAGACCCGGCTCCATTGGATCGGCGAGACGATTCCAATCGTTCGGCTTGATCGAGCAATTCCGATCCTGGTCGAGGTCACCGGATCGCAGCGGGTTGTGGTCTCTGCCCGTGAAGAGCCGGCCGACTTGCTCTGGCTTGCCGGTGAGGTTCTCTTCATTGGCGACCGGGTGCAAGTCAACGGGCTCCCGCGGCTCTCCGATCTCCTTCCGGCTAGGACCGAACACATTGCGCTCCAGCCCGCGATCCAAATCCGACTGGAGCAGGGCGGCCGGATCCAGGCCATTTTCTCAGCCGCCCCGACCGTTGGGCAGGCGCTCTGGGAGGCCGGGATCAGGCTGTATGAGGGGGATCGGCTCGTTCCGTCCCCGGAGACCACCCTCGATCGACCACTCACGGCCAGCTTGACCCGCGCCCGACTCTTGCGAATCAACATCGGGGACACCGTGGTTGTGGGTCGAAGTGCCGGCCTGAGCGTCGCCCAGGCGCTCAGCGATATCGGCACGCCGCTTGGAGGGCTGGATTATTCGATCCCAGCATCCACCGAACCTGTCCCCGAGGTCGGCCAAATCCGGTTGATCCGAGTCAGTGAACAAGTGCAGCTGGAGCAGCGACCTCTTCCGTTCGAGACTCTATATCAGCCGCTCGACAATCTCGAGATCGACCAGAGGCAGTTTGTGCAGCCCGGGACTTATGGTGTGGTCGCGGAGCAAGTCCGGGTGCGGATGGAAGATGGCCTCGAAGTGAGGAGGGCGATCGAGGGGCAATGGGTCGCGCAGGAGCCAGCGGACGAAATCATCGGCTACGGAACCCAGATCGTGGTCCGATCAGTCGCCACTCCCGACGGCCAACTTGAGTACTGGCGCGCGGTTCAGATGTACGCGACCTCCTATTCAGCCTCGCGGGCCGGAGTCCCGCTGGACCATCCCTGGTTTGGGATCACGGCCTCAGGCAAACCTCTTACCAAGGGGCTGGTCGCAATCGACCGGAGCCTGATCCCGTTCGGCACGCGGATGTACGTCCCAGGCTACGGCTTCGCCGAAGCAGCCGACACCGGCGGAGGCGTACGGGGCCGCTGGATCGATCTTGGCTACGACGACAACAATTACCTGCCCTGGCACCAGTATCTGACTGTCTACTTCCTCACCCCCACTCCTCCGCCCAGCTCGATCATATACATCTTCCCGTAGTGCGGCCCGAATTCGACGCACGCCGGCTGCTCAAACGGCATTCGGTCCGGCCCCTCAAGCGGCTCGGCCAGCATTTCATGATCGACCCGCGGGCACTCAACCAAGTGGTTGCAGCGGCCGAACTCGGCGGGACTGAGACGGTGTTGGAAGTCGGTGCCGGGCTCGGGTCGCTGACTCGGGCCCTGGCGATCGAGGCCCGGCGGGTGATCGCGGTTGAGCTCGATCCGCGGCTGCTGCCCCCCTTGCGCGAAGTGCTTCACGGTATGAGTTCGGTCGAGATCGTGATCGGCGATATCCTCGACATGGACCTGAAATCGACCGTCGGAGAAGGTCCCTACCTGGTTGTGGCGAACATCCCTTACAACATCACCTCCACCCTGATCCGCCACTTCCTCGAATCAATGACCGCTCCCCAGCGCATGGTGCTGACGATTCAGCGCGAAGTGGCGGAACGGGTGGTCGCCGGTCCGGGCCAGATGAGTCTGCTGGCGCTCGGCGTTCGAGTGTATGGGAACCCCACGATTCGGGCCCGGATCCCTCCCAGGGCCTTCTATCCTCGACCCCAAGTCGATTCTGCAGTGCTGCGGGTTGACATTCACGGCCAGCCGACCCTCGATGGGAAACTGCTGGATCCAGTGTTCCGGTTGGCCAAGGCGGGTTTTAGGCAGCGGCGAAAGATGCTCAAGAACACTCTGGCGACAGGACTGCACTGGTCAGCGGCAGAGGCGGCCGATCTGCTGGCCGGTGCCGGGATCGGGGCCCAGGCCAGACCGCAAGAGCTCGATGTGGGGGATTGGGCCCGGTTGGCGGGCACCGCTTTGCGACTCGGACTACTGGGTTAGCTGCGGGCTGACCTCAGGTTACGATAGGTGAACGGAAGCAGCCACACTCGGATGGCCGCCTCGATCTGGATCCGCAGTGACATCTTGGACTGCCCGATCCTGCGGTCCTCGAAGTAGATCGGCAGCTCGGTAATCTCAAAGCCCAATCGTTGGGCCAGGTAGGCCATCTCGACCTGAAAGACGTAGCCCTCCGAGCTGATCCGGTCGAGCGGAATCGCCTGCAGGGTTTCCGCCCGCCAGATGCGAAAGCCTCCGGTTGCGTCCCTAACCTTCAATCCCAGGAGCACTCGGGCATAGCTGTTGCCGAACTTGGAAAGGAATACTCGTCCGATCCCCCATCGTTCGTCAAGCCGACCCCCCGTTACGTAGCGCGAACCAAAAACGGCGTCAGTACTCTCCAAGCGCTGCAAGAATTCGGGCAGATAGCTGGGCGAATGGGAAAAATCGGCGTCCATCTGTCCGATGGCTTGAGCCCCCGCCAGGATGGCCGCCTGGAAACCCTTGAGGTAGGCAGAGCCCAGGCCGAGTTTCCCACTTCGATGGATCACCGATAAGGTGCCGGGCATCCGGCCAGCCAGATCATCCGCCAGTCGCCCGGTGCCGTCGGGCGAGGCGTCATCGACGATCAGGATTTTGAGGTTTGGCAGGGAGAGCTCGACGAGGGCGTCGATCAGCGAGGGGAGATTCGAGAATTCGTTGTAAGTGGGGACGACGACGGTCAGTGGCCGCATGCCCGATCGCTAGAGCAAGTTGGCTAGGTCCTCCGCTGCCCGCCGCATATCCAGGAACAGCAGTCCCAGCTTGGCTCGATCGCGGGCGAGAACGGTCAGCACCGCCTCACGCTCGATCGACATCAGGATGACATAGCCAGTCTGGCCTTTGATGTACACCTGATCCAGTTTCCCTCGGCCGAGTTCGGTGGCGATCCGCTCCCCAAGTGAGAGCATGGCCGCCGACATGGCCGAAACTCGATCCTCTTCGACACTAGCCGGCAAGGCAGAGGCCATCGTCAGGCCATCAACACTCACCACGGCGGAGGCCTCCACGTCCGCAGAGGAGGACTGTAGGTCCCGCAGGCGGTCCATCATGAGTTCAAGCCGAGGTTTAGACACAGGGGGTCGGATTTGTGAACTTATGTTCAAAGGCCCGGTACTGTAGCATACGGGTTAGGTCGAGTCAAGCATGCATTGTTCCTAAGCTCGATCGTGGCTATACTCGGCCGAGCGCGGACCTGAACGGAATCGACGGAGCTCATGCCGGCTGTCCTGGAGCAACAGATCGTGGCCTTCCTCACCGAGCTGTTTCAGAGCATCGGGTGGGGGGGCGTCCTGTCAATTATGGCGCTGGAAAGTGCCAACATTCCGATTCCCAGCGAGGTCACGATGCCACTGGCCGGGTGGTTGCTGGTTCAGGCCGACGGAGGCAGCGGGCTTGCGGCGATTTGGCTGGGAGGGTTCTGGGGTGGACTCGGATGCACCCTCGGATCGGTCGCTTCCTATGCGCTGGGGGCCTACGGGGGTCGGG
>CAYHSI010000155.1:0-5381 GCA_964359225.1 uncultured Anaerolineaceae bacterium | reverse complement strand
AGATCTATCGCGCCGGTTGCGTTTGGCACAGCCACAGTTCGACCATCCGGAGTCAAGGCGATCAGATCCAGCGGCTCGGGAGTCGAGGCCCCCTGCTGGATGCCAGTCGAGACGCTCCAGACACGTACGACCCCATCGGCAGTCAACGAATAGAACAGATCACTCTTCGGGCTTAGCCCAAACGCCGGAACCCGCTGGGGGCGTTCGGCGGCGTAGTGGTCGGCATACGCGCCGGTCAGCTCCGTCAGACGGAGAACCCCTTCGAGCTGTACTGTGAACTGGACTGGCTGCGTTCCAACTTCCCAAGCGACCAATCCAAGATTCTCCTCAAAGGTACGCCGGTTAAGCCGGCGATAGAAGACCGCAAGTCTCCCTTCCCGGTCGAAGCGATAGTCAACCGACCTCAGTGTGGGGATGTCCAACCCGGTGGGGAAGTACGGCGTTCCGTCGGCCTTGATAGTCAGCGGATTGCCACCGGTTCTCAGCCTTTCGATCACGAATCTGTCGGTGAAGTAGGCGATGAGTTGGCCATCCGGCGAGATGCTGGCGGGCCCGGTGTTGCCCAGGATCGGTTGTCGGACCTGTTTGGCCGTGTCTACTTCCCATAGAGAGATGGTGCCATCGAAGGACAGTGCCAGGAGGCTGCCGTCGGGCGAAAACTCCAGCCCAATGGCCTCCGAGTAGCGCCCGCGGCCCTGGTCAAAAGCGCGCAGTTCCCCGCCGGCCAGATCAATGACCGCCAACCCATCCCGCGGGCCACCCTCGGAAACCGCGCCCGAGATCGCCAGCAGCTTTCCATCGGGGCTGAAGGCTGCCGCGCTGATCCCTTCCAACCCGAACTCTCTCGCTACCGTCCCTGTGCTGACCTCGACCAGTTGCAGCGGGTGGTCACCCCCGAGCAAGATCCGACCTTGGCCGTCGAAGGCCAGCGCCTCGGAACCCAGGAAAGCCCCGATCTGCTGCAGGTCGGGCGCCCGAAAGACTACCGCGTTGAGGGTCGTGTTGACCGCCAAATAGCGCTCGTCCGCCGACCATACGGCCCCTACCAGCCGTCCCCTCCCCAAGTGAGAGAGCAGGGTGAGGCGGGAGGTGTCTGCGACTGTTAGCACGCCCGCCCCGCTGGCAGTCGGTCCCGTCTGCTCGATAACCCGAACTCCCCAGGTGTAGATCCGGCCGTCTTGGGTGCGCCAGAGTACCTGGCGGCCGTCCGGCGTGAATAGCAATTGGGCCGCCGTTGCCCGAATGTCCAGCAGTGTCCCTAGCCGTGAGCCGCTATCGGTATCTCGAACCGAGCCGTCGTCGCCCACGAACAGCCCGCCCTGCGGGCTGACCGCGATCTGGCTGGATGACGCCCCAAAGCTGGCAGTCCGCTCGCCACTAGCTAACTCCCAGATATCCCCGCTCGCGGCGATCATTCGCTCACCATCGGGGGTGAAAGCCAACCCGAAGACCTGTGAGGAGTGACCGTAGAGAATCCCCGCCCGTGCCCCGGTTCCTAACTCCCAGAGCTCGGCTACCGCTCCTCGTGCAACCGCTAAGAGTTGCCCATCCGGTGAGAAGGCATAGTTGTTTGGTCGCGGAGTGAGCGTGAGTTCGCCACGGATCTCCCCTGACTCCGCCGCAACCAGTGTCAGCCGGTTGCCGCGGAGCAAGGCGAAACTCTCTCCGTCTGGGCTGGTCAACAAACCGGATCCTTTCAAGTCATAGCGCCGCACCAGCTCCTGGTTTGCCAAATCCCAGCGCTCCACGCCGGCTCGCTCCTTGAGCAGCAGCAGGTGATCTCCCAGGTAAGCAATTTCCTGGATCGTCTCGGGGTTCAGAAAGATCCGGTAGCGTTCAAGAAACCGCCCGCTCACCGGATCCAGATAATCCACTCCCTGCCGGTTCAGAGCTGCAACGGTGGTTGAATCGGGTGACCTCGCCAGGCTCTGGTAAGTCTGCTCTCCGTAGCTCGATGCGCCGGGCGCGGCCATGTCCCGCTCATTACGCGCCTCCAGCAAGGAATCAACTCCCCACCAGCCGATCAAGCTCATCCGGGAAGCGGTTTCTCGCCCGATCTCCGCTAAGGCAGCGCCTACCGCCGCGCTGCTCGGGGGGACCGAATGCGCTAACTTGGGCTTAATCGCGTAGGCCACTACACTTCCTGTTGTGGTTTGCACGATCAGTTGCCGGTCATTCGGAGTAAACCAGAGCGCGGCGGCCTCCACACCCAGGGATCCCAGGTATTGGCCTGTGTTGCCATCCCAGAGAGAGCCGTCGGCCCCCGCAATAAGATTCCCGCTGGGACTGATCGCCACGGCATCCGCCTGAACTTCGAACTCGGTGATCCTTGCCCCGGTCGCAACCTGCCACAGGTCTCCACTAGCCGAGAGTAGCCGCGACCCGTCGGGGCTGAACGACAGGCCACGCGTGTTCGGTCCGTGGCCGCTGAACTGCCGCACGGGTCTGCCGGTCTCAATATCCCATAGGCTGACTCCGGAACCGAAGGCAATCGCCAGGTGCTCTCCATCGGGGGAAAAAACAAAGTCTTGCCCGAGATCGGTGAGATCAGCGCCTGTCCCCAGCAGGTCGGGATAGAGCTGTTCTATCGCAACCGCTGAGCCCAGGTTGTGCAGTCGTTCCCCGGTGACCGCGTCGACCACTTGGATGTACTTCTCCTGAACGGCAAATGCGCTGCCCTCCGCACTGCCCTCCAGTCGGTGACCCAGGTAGTTGTAGGTCTGCTTCAACCGCCCCGTTCTGACCTCCCAGCGCTCCACTTGCCGAAGCGTGTTGATCACGGTCAGGAACCCGTCACCCAGGTAAGCCACATCGAGAATCTCGCCTGAGATGCGTATCCGCTGCAGCTCCTCTCCACTGACCAGGCTGGAGACGATTACTGTTGAATTGTTCCAACTTGCAGCTGTGGTCCAGCCGGGACTGATCACGATTCGCCCGGAGACGGTTACAGCCAGCCGGGACACAGGTGCCAGCCGGGAAACGTTTAGCGGAGTGATCAGCTCGCCGATGGGTAGCGTGGCGGGCGGCTCGGGCGCAGTCATTGCCAACGTGGCGTTGGGGTCCACCGTCCAGAGCTCGATCGAACCGTCGCGAGCTTGCCGCACTAGGTACTGACCATCGGGGGTGAACTGCATTCGCCGAGCGCCTTCTCTCTGCACTGGGATGTCGCCCAGCAACTTTCCGGTGATCAGATCCCAAACCGACCCATCATCGCCAACGACCAGCTGGCCGTTGGGACTGACGGTGACCAGGCTGGTCGAGCTGTCGAATACCGCGACCAGCTCCCCACTGGGAGCATCCCACACATCGCCACTGGCTGAGACCAGGCGAGTTCCATCCGCTGTGAAGATCAGCGCAGCGGTGGGCTCGCCGTGACCCGCCAGCGTGCGTGAGAGGCGCCCCGTACGGGTGTCATAAAGCTCAACCCTGTTGAGGCGGGTCAGGGCAAAGACCTGGCCATTGGGAGAGAACGCGTACTGCTGAGCCGAGCCCTCTTCTCCCAGTGTCGCCACGAGCTTGCCCGTCTCCAGGCTCAACAGGCTGATGTACGTCTCCCTGACTGCCAGCAGGCTTTCATCGGGGCTCACCTGCATGTCCCGGCCAGCCACTCGAACCGTCTGGATAAGGTTCTTGCTGCTGAGGTCGTACCGCAAGATCTCATCCGCGAATTGGACCAGCACCGAGTCTCCAAGGTGCGCCAGTTCGTACACTTCCCGGTCGACGAGAAACCCCTGGAGTTCGGCCTGGCGGGTGCCCGACCTCAACTCGAAGGTGTCCACCCCCTGCCGGTCCACCAGCAGGAGGGAATCCCCAGCCGGGCTCATGATGAAGGGAACCGTGCCTGCCCCGGCACGCCAGCTGGCAAACAAGCGCCAGGCGGCGGCGTTGTCAGTGGTGGCGGCCGCTGGGACTGGTGTCGGGGTCGGGAGCACAATCGCGGTTGGGGCCGCGACACCGAGAGTCGGAGTCGCCTGTGGCATTCGCGTGGCGACGAGGCGAGCGAAGCTGACCGGCTGGAGGGTCGCCTCTACCTGCGAGTCCACCAAGGAGCGATCGGGAAGCCCCGCCAAGTTTCGGGCTCCTTGGAGGAAGGCTGCGGGGCCCAAAAAGACCACCGCTAGCGCGGCCAGCACTCCCGCCGCGGCCAGCATGGACGGAAACGCGCGCCGGGCCGCCACGATAGCCCGCCTCGCCCACTCTCTCGGTTGGAAGGAAGGGGCACGCTCGGCGGTTCGTTCCTCCTCAGTGCTGGTCACAACCTCTACCTTGGTTGGGTAACGGTAGGTTGAGTCGGCGAGCGCTGTGGCGAATTCTCCGGCAGACTGGAATCGGCTCTCTGCCTCTACTTCCATTGCCCGCAGAATTGCTGAAACAAGATGCGGTGAAACCCCGGGACGCAGCTCCCCCGGCGGAATCAGCGCGGCGGCCCCGATCAGCCGGTTTACGCTGTCCGGAGGAATCAGCCCAGTCAGCAGGTTGTAGAGCGTAGCTCCTAGGGCGTAAACGTCCGTCCGGGCGTCGGTGTGGCCCAGGTCGTACTGCTCAGGCGGGGCGAAGCCAGGCGTGATCCCTTTCGCCCCCGTGGAGGTCGTATCACCCGCCGCCCAATCCTTGGCAAGTCCAAAATCCACCAGGATGGCCTGGCCCTCGGGCGTGATCTTGATGTTGGCAGGCTTTACGTCCCGATGGATTATCGGGGCCTCCAAGGCATGCAGGTAGATCAGGGCGGAGCAGACTTGCTCGATCCAGCGCAGCACCTCGCCCTCGGCGAGGGGTCCCTGCCGCTCGAGCCGGCTGGATGAGTCCTCGCCCTCCACGAAGTCCATCACCAGGTATTGGTGCGCGCCAATCACGAAATGGTTGGTCACCCGGGGGAGGTTAGGGTGGCGCAGGGTAGCCAGCAATCTGGCTTCGCGGCGGAACTGCTTTTCGGACCCAGGTGATAGATTGAGGTTTTCTTTGACCGCGCAGCGCAGCCCCAGCTCCTCGTCGGTGGCTCGGTAGACTGCCCCGAACCCGCCTTGGCCGAGGATCCCTTCGATGCGGTAGCGATCGTTAAGCAGAGCGCCTTCTTGAGGAGGCATGGCGTGCAGCAGTCAGCGCTTAACAATCAGCCCCCAGCGCTGCGGGGGAGATGCAACGAGCTCACTTTCGCAAACGTTCGGTGATAGGGGACCTCTCGGGAAAATCCCGGAGGTCAGTCCAGGCAGCCCACCTGGTGGCTGGTTAACGTCTTGCCAAGCCCGAATAAGCCCGGGAAGGGGAAGGTGCTTCACACGGACGTGCAATCATTCGCCTGAAGCCGGGTGGCCCCATCCTACGGCCGCCAGGCCGGGTGAAACTCGCGCGCAGTATGGCTGGTGATGCGGGTCGGTTGGCCG
>CAYHSI010000154.1:0-5481 GCA_964359225.1 uncultured Anaerolineaceae bacterium | reverse complement strand
TTCATGTGCGGCTTCGTCCGCTGAAATTTCTGCTTGCCCATGTTCTCCTCCGCAGCGCTCTTTGCCTGCCCGTCTCTCCATCGATCCGAGGCGGCCTCGGGTGGCTATGCGCAGCTCAATACACCCCAGCCAATAAGGTCTCGGAGACCTTCTTTGCAACTTCCTGATAGTGGTCAAACTCCATGGTTAACACCCCGCGACCCTGGGTCAGCGAGCGCAGCGCGGTGGCATATCCAAACATCTCTGCCAACGGGGCGACCGCCTGGATGACCTGAGTATTGCCACCCCGGTGCTCGATCCCTTCAATCGAAGCTCGACGCGACGCGAGATCGCCGGTGATCTCGCCAACCGCCTCGTCCGGGACGAGGACCTCGACCTTCATCATCGGTTCCAGCAGCACCGGTCCTGCCTGCTGCACGCCCTCTTTGAAACCCATCGAACCGGCCATCTTGAAGGCCATCGGGCTGGAGTCAACTTCATGGAATGACCCGTCGAGCAGCGTGACGCTCACATCGGTCATCGGATAGCCGGCGAGTACTCCGCCCTCGGCCGCCTCTCGAACACCCTGCTCAACCGCCGGAATGAACTCGGTGGGGATCTTGCCGCCCCGTACTTTATTTGCAAATTCGATACCGCTGCCCGGCGCGCCCGGCTCGAGGGCCAGGATCACATGGGCGTATTGGCCGTGACCGCCGGTCTGCTTGACATAGCGGAAATCGACCTCCGGTACCGACCGGCGGATGGATTCTTTGTAGGCGACCCGCGGACGCCCGACCCGCGAGTCGACCTTGAATTCTCGGCGCATGCGATCCACCAGGACTTCGAGGTGCAGTTCGCCCATCCCCCAAATCATGGTCTGGCCAGTGTTCTCGTCTACGCCAACTCGAAAGGTCGGGTCCTCCTCGGCCAGCTTGTGCAGCGCCTCCCCCAGCCGGTCTTGGTCGGCCTTGGTCTTCGGTTCGATGGCGGTGAAGATGACCGGCTCCGGGAATACGATGCTCCCAAGCACGATCGGGTCGGCCGGATCGCACAGGGTGTCGCCGGTGAAGGCGAACTTCATCCCGAGTACCGCCGCGATGTCACCGGCCATCACTTCATCCACGTCCTCCCGGTGATCGGCGTACATCCGGATCAAACGACCGACCCGTTCCTTGCGGTCCTTGCTGGAGTTGTAGACCGAGGAGGCCTTGGTGAGCGTGCCGGAGTAGATCCGCAGATATGCCATCCGTCCGACATACGGATCCGAGACGATCTTGAAGACCAGCGCGCTGAGAGGTGCTTCGTCGTTGGGTTCCCGAGTGATATCTTCCCCCCCGCCCGGCCTCAACCCACGGACCGCTGGAATGTCCAGCGGCGAGGGCAAGTAGTCAACGACTGCGTCCAGCAGCCGTCTCACGCCTCGGTTCTTGAGCGATGATCCACAGAAGACCGGGGTCAGCTTGCCAGCAATGACTGCCCGGCGGAGGGCCGCCTTCAATTCCTCGGTGGGGATCGGCTGCCCCCCGAGAAATCGCTCCGTTAGGGCATCGTCGGTCTCGGCGATTCTTTCGATGAGTTCGGTTCGCTGCTCGGCCACCAGGCCGGCCAACTCGGCGGGTACCTGCTCGAGCTCCGGCGAGGCACCTACATCTTCACTCCAAATGACAGCGACGTCATCCAGTAGATCGACGACGCCGCTGAAGTTTGCCCCGCTCCCAATCGGAAGCTGCATGGCGAGGGGCTTGGCCCCCAGCCGCCGACGGATCGATTCGATGGTGTTCTCGTAGGAGGCCCCGACCCGATCCATCTTATTAACAAAACAAATGCGCGGCACGCCAAATCGATCGGCCTGCCGCCAAACGGTTTCGGTCTGAGGTTCGACCCCTTGGACCGCATCAAAGACCACCACCCCGCCGTCCAGCACCCGCAGGGAGCGCTGAACCTCGGCAGTAAAGTCGATGTGGCCTGGGGTATCGATGATGTTGATCACGCAATCCCGCCAGCTTGCAGTTACCGCGGCAGACACGATGGTGATGCCCCGTTCCCGCTCCTGATCCATCCAGTCGGTCACCGTCGTGCCTTCGTCCACCGATCCCATCCGATGGGTGCGGCCGGTGTAGAACAGCACCCGCTCAGTAGTCGTGGTTTTTCCAGCATCGATGTGGGCGATGATGCCGATGTTGCGGTAGCGCTCTAACGGAAATTCACGCGGCATGCAGGCGGTTCCTACCAGCGATAATGGGCGAAGGCCCGGTTGGCCTCCGCCATCTTGTGGGTTTCTTCTCGCTTGCGCATGGCAGAGCCCGTCCCGGCGGCCGCGTCCATCAGCTCCCCGGCCAGTTTCTCCGCCATCGTCTTTCCCGGCCGGCTACGAGCGGCGGCCAGGATCCAGCGAACGGCCAGGGAGGTCCTCCGCTCGAATTGGACCTCCACCGGAACCTGATAGGTCGCCCCACCCACTCGACGCGGTTTGACTTCCAAAGTCGGCGAGGTGTTCTTGATGGCATCCTCGAAAACTTCCACCGGATTGCGCTTGACCCGCAGCTCGATCATGGCAAAGGCGTCATAGACAATGCGGGTGGCGGTGCTTTTCTTGCCGCGCTTCATCATCCGGTTGATCAGTCCGTGGATGGCCGGATTGTTGTAACGAATATCGCCTGTCGTCGTGCGCCGCTCTGGTTTCGACCTTCGCATCTTCGGTCTCCGCTCAACACACAAGCCTCGGCCGCCGCGCTCGCGGCAACCGAGCTATTCAATGGATTGCGCTACTTACTCTCGAGGGCGTTTACCGCCGTACTTCGAGCGTCCCTGCCGGCGCCCATCCACACCCGTGGTATCCATCGTGCCCCGCACGATGTGATAGCGAACGCCGGGCAGGTCCTTCACTTTTCCGCCGCGCACCAGAACGACGGAGTGCTCCTGCAAGGAGTGCCCTTCCCCCGGGATATAAGCCGTAACCTCCAGGCCGTTGGTGAGCCGTACTCTGGCGACCTTGCGCAGGGCCGAGTTTGGCTTCTTCGGCGTCTGGGTTCGGACCTGGGTACAGACCCCCCGCTTTTGCGGGGCGCCGCGCGGTTGGAGCTCCCGGCGCTGGTTCATGGAATTAAACGTGTACTGCAGCGCGGGTGCCTTGGTCTTTGAGCGCTTGCTCTTCCGCCCTTTCCGGACTAGTTGACTGATGGTTGGCACAGATTATCCCTCGACACAAAGGCCCCGTGCTCGCCAGGGCCTCCGAAAGCTACGATGAATTCGAGCCACGCAAGCCGCGCAGCTCGAGCTCCCCAGACACTCGAGGGGTTATTCTACCAAACGGCCAAAGCGGCGTCAAGGAAATTTGCAGGCCTTTAGGCGACCCGCCGACCCGCATCAGACGCCGATCCACCGGCCGTTTTCGGCCGACGTTACTCTCCGGCCCGAACTCAGAGCCCGGATCTGATCTAGGGCAATGCGAGCTCGGGGCAGTCGGCTCCTCCGCTCCGAATGAGGAAGGTTTCCAGGGCTGTTTTCTGCCTCTCGAAACCAGCAGCGAATTGGTACTCCTCGAAGCTTGCGCGGACTTCGTCCCACATGACACGGCTGCTGCACTCCATGGCGCGGGGGGGTGGGCCGTCCGTCGCGATCCATCGCTCGGTTCGGACTGCCAACCGGCTGAAAAGTACGGTGGTCGCAACAAATGTGGCAACCAAGCCCGCCCCTACTGCCGTGCTTGCCCAATCCTGCCGCTCGGTTTCGTCCGCCCGCCGAACGAACCACCGGCCAAAGGACCAAGTTGTAAGGAAGACCACGAACGCAAGGGCCAGTCCTAGCTGTCCGAAGATGGCGATCGACTCCAGCGATCCGCTGGCCAATGTCAACCCGAGGTAGCTCAGGCTCAAGATCGCGAGCAGAGCGGCGGCCCAACCGATCAGTGGGTGTGGCCGCTGAGGGCGATGGCGGCGGAGAATCCAGACAACGATGCTACCCGGGAGGATCAGGCCGCCCAAGAGCGGGAGCAGCGACGCCGGCCGGGTGAGCACTGCGAGCTGCTGGAGCTGGGCCTGCCTCAGTTCAGCATAGCTGGAGAAGCCGGTCTCCCCCTGCAACAAGAGCAGGAACGACCACAAACAACCGACCACTGTCAGCAGAATCCAAAGCCCTTTTCCGAACTTCCGTCGGGATGGATCGCGCCCAATCACGGTCACCAGCGCCGGAACCAGCAGGACCGCGGTGATCGACATTCCACGCTGCCCGAAGGTCCCGGTACCCAACCACCACACGTACCAGCTGCCCTGGATATAGAGCTGGATTAAGACGAAGACACCCAACACCAGCCAACCAACCCTTTCGCGCCTCGAGCCAGGCCGCAGGACCAAAGCGATGACGGCTGCCATCCCAATCGCATACAGCGGATGGTAGGGCAACAGCCCGTGCCACGGATGGGCGAGCACAGCCAGCAGTTGTGGACTGCCGAATTCAAGCGAATGAAAGCCGTCCCCTCCGAATACATAGGGCGATCGAAGGTAGTCCCCAGTCATCCAACGGTTGAACAGTGCGACCTCCAGGAGTCCGATCGCGGTCGTCCCGATCAGCCATCCAAGCGCCGCGCTCATTTTCCGCGGACCAGCAACCCTCCGTGCGGCAACCGCCCGAGCGCCGAGCAGCACTGTCGCGGGGAGCGCGATCAGCGCCAGGTTTGATCGGACTATGACGAGCAGCGCGGCCGCCGCGCCTCCGACCAGAGCTTCCCGAATCCGCCAGGGCCGGCCGTTGACGAGGACCAGGGCCAGCACTGCGGCCAGGGCGTAGCCGACGGACTCCGAGCCGTGGGTATGGGAATAGAACCCGGCATGGGTTCCAACGAAGGCAGCTCCCATCCCAAAAAGGGTCAGCGGAACGTCTCCGGCCGCGGCGCGGAACAGCAGCCGGTACATCGCCCACCAGAAGACCATGCCAGCCAACCAGCCTGCGACGAGCGCGCTCCGCTCGGGGTCAAACGATTCTCCGGTGAGAATCTGAGGCAGGGCGAAGATCAGACCGGTCCCGTGGAACCACTGAGTCAGCGGGACCTTGTTGGGGGAAAGGATCGGACCCCAAAGCTCGAAAATGTCGCCGCGGGCGAAGGCCCGGCTCCAGTCCAGGTACCGACCAAAGTCCGGCCCAGCGCGGGCGGTGGCGAAGAGGGCCGCAGCAAAGAGACAGCCAAGTCCCAGTGAAAGCGGTTTCAACCAGTCGCGGCGCACGCCAGCCTTCATGGCCGGTTGGATTCAACTCCCAGATTGAAATGGCGCCCGCAATGCGGGCGCCACGATTTCAAACTCAGTTCTTATGATCAGCGCGGCTCCGGGTCGAGGTCCAGCAGCCCGAGCCCCAACCGCGGTGGCCGGGTGCGGTCGTCTTGCTTGCCGAATCGCACCGTGTCCCCGACCTCGTTGATCGCCTCCACCGATAGTCCGAGGCTTTGCAGCTCGCTGACCAACACCCGGAAGGAGGCCGGGATCCCCGGTTCCTCTACCTGCTCGCCTT
>CAYHSI010000153.1:0-5498 GCA_964359225.1 uncultured Anaerolineaceae bacterium | reverse complement strand
GATCTGATCGGTTCCAGTTTCGAAAGCCTGACTGGCCTTGCGCAAGAGCGCGGAATCCGATTGGTCTTCGAGAATGACCGACCCCATTTGAGGGTGGCCGCCGATCGGCGCCGCCTGAGCCGGGCCATTGGTGAAGTCGTCGAGAACGCAATCAAGTTTTCGCCGGAGGGTGGACTTGTCACCGTGAAGGCAGTGGAGGACAACGGCTTGGTACGCTTCCGGATCTCTGATCAAGGTCCAGGGATCCCGGAGGCCGAACTTGTTTCGTTGTTCAGCAGTTCGAACACGGCGAGCAGCGCCGAAGTCCCGAGCCCGGGACTTGGCCTGTACTTGGCTCATGCCGTGATCGATGCCCACCACGGCCAGATCCGGGTCGAGAGCGAAGTGGGGCAAGGAACGACCTTCGAAATTGCAGTGCCGAGCGGCTCTTGATGGGGTAGCCCGGGGCCCAACAATTGCAACCGGGCTGGGGCGAGCCGCAGGTTGCCGCAAGGGATGGGAGCCGCGGCCCGATCGGATAGCTCCCAAGGACGAGTAGTAAGGGGGCCAGACTTGGAGATAGAATAGGAGCCGATGGCGGGCAGCTCCGAGTTTCTCCGGTGAAGGGAGTCTAGGCACTGGCCAGAATTCTGATTGTGGATGACAACCAGGCTATGGTCGAGGCGCTGAGCATGGTGGTCAGTGCACGCGGTCACGTCGCGCTCTCGGCTCACAGTGGGGAAGAGGCGCTGACTGTGGTCGCGAACGAGGTACCGGACGTCGTGCTCTTGGATTTGAAAATGCCCGGCATTGACGGATTCGAGACCCTCGGCCGCTTGCGCAAGATGCCGCAGGGGGAGGGTCTCCCCGTGCTGATCATCACCGCCCAAGATGAGGCCGATCTCGAGAGCCGGGTGGCCGCCGCGGGCGGGAATGGCTTGCTGAAGAAGCCGGTGGACGTCAACCTGCTGGCCGCCCAGATTGCCCTGCATACGGCCAAGGCCGAGGTCTAGCTCCCGACCGGACAGAGTTTCTGCGCCTTGAATAAGCCGCATCAAATGGACCGCACCGTTGGGTGCGGTTCTCGCGATTCATCCGGCTCGCTTCCGTGAATCCCAAAGACTATAATGGGTGCAGGGGTCGGCCTGCTGCTGGGCGGGCCCCTTTGTATTTGACATAAGGAGTAGATTTTCAGATGGAGATCGGGACCGTTCGACAGGTTGATATCGACGAGCAGATGCGGGGCGCCTACCTCGATTACGCCATGAGCGTAATCGTATCCCGGGCATTGCCGGATGCCTTTGATGGACTGAAGCCGGTCCAACGGCGCATCCTCTACGCCATGCGAGAGATGGGAATCCGGGCCAACTCGCCGTACCGAAAATCGGCCAGGATCGTCGGTGAAGTCATGGGGAAGTTCCATCCCCACGGCGACGCGCCGATCTACGAGGCCATGGCCCGCATGGCTCAGGACTTCTCCATGCGTTATCCGCTGATCGATGGTCAGGGGAACTTCGGCTCGGTGGACGGCGATCCGCCCGCTGCGATGCGATATACCGAGGCCCGCTTGGGCCGGATGGCCGAAGAGTTGCTGAGCGATATCGAGCAGGACACGGTCGGTTTCTCCGATAACTTCGATGGTTCGCTGGAGGAACCCAACGTCCTGCCCTCTCGGCTGCCGAATC
The DNA here is from genome assembly GCA_964359225.1 of uncultured Anaerolineaceae bacterium. Lineage (GTDB taxonomy): Bacteria > Chloroflexota > Anaerolineae > Anaerolineales > E44-bin32 > JADFRG01. Next base: position 3,834 of record CAYHSI010000153.1, on the reverse strand, counting down.
TGCTGCTCAACGGTGCCACCGGTATCGCAGTCGGCATGGCGACCAACATCCCACCCCATAACCTCGGTGAACTGGCGGAGGCCATCGTTTACCTGGTGGATCACTACGACCAGGTGGACGATGTCGGGGTGGATGATCTGATGAAGTTTGTGCAGGGGCCCGACTTCCCGACCGGAGGGATGATCATCGGCGCGGAGGGGATCCTGCAGGCCTACAGCACCGGTAAAGGGCGAATCGTGGTCCGCGGGATCGCCAATATCGAGGAAACCGGGCACAGCCGCAACCGGATCGTGATTACCGAGATTCCCTTCCAGGTCAACAAGACGGCCCTCATTGAGCGGATCGCCGAGCTGGTCCGAGCCGGAAAACTGGACGGGATCTCAGACCTGCGTGACGAATCCGATCGGCGCGGTCTGAGCGTCGTGCTGGAGCTCAAGCGGACCGCCCAGCCGAAGGCGGTCTTGAACCAGCTCTTCAAATACACCCAATTGCAAACCACCTTTGGGGTGCAGCAACTGGCGTTGATCAACGGCGAGCCGCGGCTGCTCTCGCTCAAGCGAGCGTTGCTGGCTTATCTGGAGCACCGCCGCACCGTGATAACCCGCCGCTCGAAGTTCGAGCTCGAAAAGGCCCGGGCACGGGCCCACGTGCTGGATGGGCTGCTGATCGCCCTCGCCAACCTGGACGAGGTCATCGATACCATTCGCAAGTCCCCCGACGCCGACGCCGCTATGCAGCGCCTGATCCAGCGCTTCAAACTCAGCGACATCCAGGCCCAGGCGATCCTTGACATGCAGCTGCGCCGGCTGGCCGCCTTGGAACGCAAGAACATCGAGATCGAGGCCAAGGAGCTCAAGGACCGAATTGCGTCTCTGGAGGAGTTGCTTGCCGATCCCAAGCAGATCCTGGGGATCATCAAGACCGACATGCGGACCGTCGTCAAGGACTATGGCGATCCGCGCCGTACCCGCATCGCACCGGATGCCAAGGAGGAGTTCAGCGAAGCTGATTTGGTCTCAGACGAGCGGGTGCTCATCAGCATCACGGCCCGGGGATACGTGAAGCGGGTAGCCGCCGGCACCTACAAGCGTCAGGGGCGGGGTGGGCGGGGAGTCGTAGGGCACAGTACTCGCGGCGGTGAGGATGAAGTGGACATGCTCCTGCCGGCCGGCTCACTGGATACCGTGCTGTTCTTCTCCGACAAAGGAAAGGTCTATTCCGAGAAGGCCTATCAGATCCCGGATGCCGATCGTACCGCCCGCGGAATCCCGATGGCAAATATCCTGGCGCTGGAGGTGGGAGAAGTGATCACGGCCGCAGTTCCGGTCCCCGACTTCGGGGCGGCCAATTTCTGCACCATGGCCACCCGGCGCGGGAAGATCAAGCGGGTGGCGCTCTCCGAGTTCGCGGCGGTCAGGCCATCCGGCTTGATCGCGATCAGCCTAAAGAAGGGCGACACGCTGGGCTGGGTTCGACTGACCAGCGGCAAGGATGAGATCATTCTAGTGACCGAATTGGGCAAGGCGCTTCGCTACAAGGAGAAGCTCGTGCGCTCAATGGGTCGGCCGGCTGCCGGGGTGGGGGCGATCTCGCTTGGCAAGGGCGACGCCGTGACCAGCATGGACGTGGCTGATCCCAAAGCCGACCTGCTGGTGGTCACCCGCAACGGATTCGGGAAGCGAACCCCGATCAAGGAGTACCCGGCCAAGGGGCGCGGCACCAAGGGTGTCCTCACCCTGAGCAGGGCCAAGTTCAAGGTGACCGGCCCGGTGGCTGCGGCCCGAGTCGTTGATCAACAGGACGACCTCACCGTGATTTCGAGCACCGGGATCGTGCTGAGGACCAAGGTCAAACAGATCAAACAGGCCGGCCGGGCGACGATGGGGGTCCGGGTGATGAACTTGAAGAAGGGCGACAATGTCGCCTCGGTTGCCCGAATTGCCGCCAAAGACTTGGAAGCCGCGGGGGTGAAGGACTAGCGGACCCTCAGACCAGTTCTAAGGCGTCGCCGTTCCAGCGGGCGGCCTCGACCGTCGCCTCTTCACCGATCAATCGAAGCACAGCCAAGCGAAAGGCCAGCGGATCTCCGCTGGTTAAATAGCGGACCCGGCCGGCAGTGTCGGCGTCTGCCGCCAATCGGCGAGTTTGCAGCAGTCTCGCGGTTTGGCGGGCGATGGCGGGCGCCGGGTCAATGACCCGGACCCCCGGCCCGAGGATCCGCTCCACGATCGGAATTACGAAGGCATAGTGGGTACAGGCGAGCACCAGCGTGTCCACTTGCCGATCGCGCAGATCGTCCAGTCGCTCCTGCAGGATCTTCCGGGTCTCGTCCCCCGCTACATCTCCGATCTCGATCCGCTCCACCAAGCCCGGGAGGACGATCTGAATTACCTCGACTCCCTGGGCGAAGCGCTCCACCACAGAAGCGAACAACTCCCCCTGAAACGTCGCCGAAGTGGCCAGCACGGCAACCCGCTTCGATTGGGTGATTTCAACTGCCGGCTTGACCGCCGGCTCCATCCCAACGAATGGCGAATCGGGAAACGACTCACGCAGCTGATGCAAGGCGGCGGCCGAGGCCGTGTTGCAGGCAACGACAATCAATTTACAGTCGCCTTCGAGCAGGAAGCGGGAGATCGCAAGCGAGAACTTGCGCACCTCACTCAGGGACCGAGGGCCGTACGGAACGTTCGCCTGATCGGCGAAGTAGAGCAGCGGCTCGTTCGGGAGCTGGTTGTGGATCTCGCGGAGGATTGAGAGCCCGCCGACGCCGGAGTCAAAAACGCCGACGGCTGCCCCGCTCATCAGGCGGGATCAGCTGCGCTTGGCAGCCAGCCGGGCGCGCTTGCCTTTGCGCCCGCGCAGGTAGTACAGCTGAGCCCGGCGAACGTGAGCCTGACGGAGAACCTCGACCTTTTCGATCCGGGGGGAGCGCAGCAGGAAGGTGCGTTCGACGCCGATCCCATGGGAGGCGATCCGGCGGACGGTGAAGTTGGCATTGTTTCCGCCCTTGCGCAGGCGGATCACGGTGCCGCGGAATTCCTGTATCCGCTCACTGTCGCCCTCCCGGACTCGGACATGAACGCTCACCGAGTCGCCGGGCCGCAGTTGAGGGATATTCGGGTTGGCCGGAGCCTGCACTAGATCGGTCATTTTGGTCTACAGAATGCCCGCCGCCCCTTGGCTGCGGGCGGCGCGGCCCGGAAGTATACCAGAGGCCGAATCAGCGCGACGGGAGGCCCAGGCGTTGGCCCGCCAGGGTGAGGGAGGCCAGACTCTTGGCGTCTCGCAGCTCGCCTCTACGGATGAGTTCGGCGACCCGCCCCAGGCTCAGTTTCTCCACCCGGATTTGCTCATCGGCATCCGGCGGCCGCGGACCCGGGCGAAGCTGGCTGGCTAGGTACACCTCCAGGAACTCCGTCGAGTAACCGGGAGCCAGGAAGAACCCTCCCAGGTGCTCCAATTTTCCGGGAAACATTCCGATCTCTTCCTGACATTCCCGCTGGGCGCACTGCTCAGGCGGTTCCCCGGGTTCCAAGGTTCCTGCCGGCAGCTCCAAGAGCTCACCCCCGGAGGCGTGACGGTACTGGCGCACGAACCATATTTGCTGTTGCTCGTCGATTGGAATCAGGGCTACCGCCCCCGGATGGACGACCAGCTCCACCGAGGATTCGCGCCCGTCCTCAAAAACAATCTGATCTTTCCGAAGTTCGAAAACTCTCCCCCGGTAAAGAGTCTCCGAGGCCGTCACACGAGTTCCCATAGTTCCCACCCAATGAAATCGGGGCGGCCATTTCGGCCGCCCCGTCGGCTGTTGACCATCAAAACCCCCGT
>CAYHSI010000152.1:0-5500 GCA_964359225.1 uncultured Anaerolineaceae bacterium | reverse complement strand
GGCCGGCGTCTTCGCGCTTCAGTCCGGCCAATCCGAACGAGCCCTGGGTGAGTTCGAGCTGGCCCTTGCGCTCGAGCCTGAGCTGCCCGCGGCACACTGGCTTGCGGCGGACTCGGCGATGAGGCTCGGCGCTCCTATGCAGGCGCGGGGGCATCTGGACGCGAGCTCTGGCTTAACAGAAGTGACCGAGTGCCTGGAGGTCGCTGTGAGTCTGGCTCTCGGAGAGCTTTCCGAGGCAGTTGAGCGGCTCTCGGCCGCCAAGTCGGAGTGCCTGGCCCAGGTGCCACAACTTGAGGCCGCGATCGACGGGTTCGTGCTGAGTGAACAGCCCGAAGCTGCGCTCGCCCTCTTGGAGCAAATGGCCACTCTGCAGCCTGCCTGGGCCCATTTCCGGCTGGGTCAATGGTACGCGGTTCGCCAACCTGAACTCGGGCTCAGCCACCTGGCGCTGGCGGGCGAACTCGACCCGCAATCCGCCGACTACCTCGGCCAGTTGATACAGGTAATCGAACAGGCGCAGTCCCAAGCCGATCCGTCGTTCAGCCTCGCCCAGGTCGGGCAGTTCATGGCCAGATCCGGGGAATGGGGACTGGCGGCAGAGGCTTTCAGCAATGCGCTGGCCATCCGGCCGGACTATACCGAAGCCCGGGCCTACCTGGGCCTGGCACTCGATCAATCCGGAGCAGATGGTTTCGACCAACTGGAACGGGCGGCCGAGGAGGCCCCAGCGGCGGCCCTGCCTCAGGAGCTGCTCGGCAAGCACTGGCGCTCCCGTGGCGATCTGACCCGCGCCCTTCAGGCCTTCGAACGGGCCGCCACTCTTGCGCCGGACGATCCCTTGATTGCGGTTGATCTGGCCGCGGCCTATGTCGCCTCCGGAGATTTGATCTCAGCCAAAGCCGCCTACCTGCACTCCACCGAACTGGCGCCGGACGAGCCACTCTATTGGACCCTCCTGGCACAGTTTTCCCTGGATCATGAGATCGAGGTCGCGACCCTCGGCCTCCCGGCCGCCCGCCGGGTCGTCTTGCTCAGCCCGGGCCAGGCCGGCGCCCTGGATTTGCTCGGCTTCTGCCATTACCTGCTTGGAAACTGGAATCTCGCCGGGCGATTGTTGTCTAAGGCCGTTGAGGCAGACTTGGAACTGGCGTCAGCCCATTACCACCTGGGGCTGCTCCAGCTTGTTCTCGGTGACCTCAGCTCGGGGCGCCGGGCCCTCCAAACCGCCTCACGATTGGATGAGGGCGGATGGGTTGGAATTCTGGCGAAGCGCACTTTGGAGAATCTGGGTCCTTAAGATGCCTGGCAGTCGTCGCTTACCGGGTGGATGGCTGCTGCCGGCTGGCCTGCTCCTGGCCGCCTGCCAGAGCCTCGCCCCGCGAGTAGATCCAGGTCAGGTCATCTTTCAGGACGACTTCTCCCGCCCGACCAGTGGCTGGGATCGCTACCACGACACCACCTATCTCTCGGACTACTCTGAGGGGTCCTACCGGATCCATGTTCTGAATCCCAACACCGACGCCTGGGCCAATCCCAACCTGACTCTGTCGGATGTCCGGATTGAGGTAGACATCACCAAAGTCGGCGGGCCTGACAATAACGTCTTCGGCGTGCTATGCCGCTACCAGGACTCGCGCAATTTCTACTTCTTCCTTGCTTCCAGCGACGGCTATATAGGGATCGGGGTCTACAAAGACGGCAGGCGCCGGCTACTCAGCGATAAGAGCCTGCTGCCCTCGGAGGCGGTCCATCGTGGTCAAAGCTCCAACCATTTGAGGGCGGATTGTGACGGCTACCGCTTGGCGCTGTTTGTCAACGGCCGGCTGGTGGCCGAGGCCCAGGCAGCCGAGTGGCAGAGCGGAGATATCGGGCTGATCGCCGGGACCTACGATCTGCCCGGCACCGATGTATTGTTCGACAACTTCTCAGTCTTGCAACCCTCCCCCTGAACCTCGCTTCGATCCGATTACTTATGTTAGTTACAATCCCCCTCTGCTGGGCCGCTGACGGCCGGTTCAGGACGCTGCTGTATAATCGCGGCGTGGTAACGAAGCCTGAATTGGAATCGCGCCTCCACGATGCCATCCGCAGTTCCGACGATGTCGCCAAGCGAACACTGAGGATGATCCTCACGGCCTGGAAGCTGGCCGAAGTCGAAATCGGAAGTCCGCTGGACGAGCCGGGCACCCTCTCCCTGCTGCAGAAAGAGGCGAAAGGCCGCCGCGAGACCATCGCCGACGCCGAGCGAGCAGGCCGGCAGGATATGGTCCGGGCGGCGAACGCCGAGCTCGCATTCCTGGAGACCTTTCTGCCCCGGCCGCTTACCGATCGGGAGCTTGAAGACCTGGCACTGCTTGCCATCCAGGAGGTGGGTGCCAGCGGACCTGAGCAGATGGGGTTGGTCATGAAGGCCCTCATGCCAACCGTGCAGGGCCGGGCCGATGGCAAAGCGGTCAGCCAGGCAGTTCGGAACTTGCTCAAAGCCTCCTGAGGCGGCATGGAATCCCCTGAAAACCTGAGCTTGAGGAGACGGCTGTTGCGGGTGTGGGATGCCACCCGGCTCGGGCTGATTCTGAGCTTGGGGGTCATCGGGACTGTGGCGGGGATCTCGGTTGGCACCCTCCAGGACGGATCCGCCCTGGTCCTGGCGGTTGGGGACGTTTCCCCCCAAGACCTGCTGGCCCCCTTCGCTTTGACCTACGAAAGCGAGGTCCTCACCGAGCAGAGCCGGGCTGAAGCCGAAAGCGCGGTTCCAGATTTGTTCGATCCGCCCGACAGCGCGATTGCCCGAAAGCAGCTCGAGCGGCTCAAGTCAGGATTGGAGTCCATCGCTGCGGTGCGATCGGATGACTCTGTCAGCGCGCAACAGCGGTTGCAGAGCCTGCTAGCGCTGCCGGAGGTTCAACTTACTCCCGAGACCGCTCAGGCCATTCTCAATCTGCCCTCCTCCCGCTGGGAAGCGCTTCGCCTCGAGGCTGTATCCGTGCTGGAACAGGTTATGCGGGGTGAAATTCGGGAAGGCGAAGTGGAGGATGCGCGGCGGGGCCTGCCTACCCTGGTCAGTATCAACATGGCGGAGGACCAGGCCATCCTGGTGGTCGAATTGGTCGGGGCCCTTATCGCCCCGAACGCCCTTTACAACCCAAGTGCTACCCAACTGGCCCGCCAAGCGGCCAGGGATTCGGTCGCCCCGGTCAATCGCACCTTCGCGCTGGGGGAGACGATCATTACCCGCGGCCAGGTGGTCGGCGAGCTAGGGATCGAGGCCCTGAGCAAGTTCGGGCTGCTCGAGCCGCCGAATCGATTCACGAGCTTGGCAGTGAATGGATTGATCGTGAGCGTGTTGGGCGCGGCTATGGCCCTCTTCGCCCATCGGGCCTTCCCTGAATTCGTCGGTAGCTTGCGGCTCGTGGGCCTGACCGCCCTGCTCTTTGTCGTCACCGCTTTGGGGATGGGCTTCGCAATCCCCGAACGCACGATACTCCCCTACCTCTTCCCGGTTGCGATGCTCCCTATGCTAATGGCGATCCTGGTCGGGCCAGGAATGGGCGTCATGGCTGCCTTAGTGCTCGGCACTCTGGGCGGGCTGGCTGCCCAGCGGGGACTTGAGCTGGGCCTGTATTACATGCTCGGAGGGGTGTTGGGCGCGCTAACCATTGGCCGGGCAGAGCGACTCAGCATATTTGTCTGGGCCGGGCTGGCGGCCGACCTGGCCGCGGTGGCGGTGGTGGTCGCATTCCGCTTTCCGGATCCGGCCACCGACATGCTCGGCAAGGCCTCCTTGTTGGGAGCCGCCCTCGCGAGTGGGCTATTCTCGGCCAGCCTGGTATTTGGGCTGTTGGTGTTGATCGGCAACCTGCTCGGGATCACCACCAACCTGCAACTGATTGAACTCTCCCGCCCGGATCACCCACTGCTTCAGCAGCTGCTGCGGTCGGCCCCCGGGACCTATCAGCACAGTTTGCAGGTTGCCAACCTGGCCGAACAGGCCGCCCGGTCGATCGGAGCCAACGCGATGCTGACCCGGGTCGGGGCCCTTTACCACGACGTCGGGAAGTCGGTGCAGCCCCAATTCTTCATCGAAAACCAGCTCTCCGGCCACAATATCCACGAGCAGCTCGATCCTGCGACCAGCGCCAGCATGATCTTGGCTCACGTTCCGGAAGGCGTCGAACTGGCCCGCAAGTATCGGTTGCCGAAGGTCGTCGCTGATTTCATTCCCGAACACCACGGCAAGATGCTCACCAGCTACCAGTTTCACTCCGCCCGGGAGGCCGCCGGCAGCAATGCGGCAAGCATTGACCCGCGTCAGTTCACCTACCCGGGCCCCAGACCTCGCTCCAAAGAGACCGCGATTCTGATGCTGGCCGACGGCGTAGAGGCCAAGATCCGGGCCGACATGCCGGAAGACGAGGCTGCCTTGGGCGAGGCCGTCGCCTGGGTTATTGAAGATCGGCTGGCCTCCGGTCAGCTGGCTCGCACCGACCTGACTCTGAAAGATTTGGACACCATTCGGCGATCCTTTGTGACGACACTGCGCAGCATCTACCACCCGCGCATCCGCTATCCGGCCGAAGCCTCGGAACGAGCACCTGCCCCCCGCCCGCTGTCCCCCAATCGTCCCTTGGATGGTTCGGGCACCCGCCCAGGTTCGGCGGAGGCGAACCAGCCGCTTTCCCCGGTTCGTGAACCCCAGGAACGGTGACCCTTCAGATCCTGATCGAGCCCGGCCCGGTGGGGGATGGCTTTAGCCAGGCACTCCGCGCAGCGGCTGAGGCGACCCTCCAGGACCAAGGAGTCGAGGATTCCAGTCTTACGGTTGTGCTCGCCGACGAAACCCGGATGGCCGCCTTCAACCTCGAGTTCGCCGGACAGAGTGAACCCACCGACGTACTTTCCTTTCCGGATGGCAAACCGGATCCGGACTCGGGTCGGATCTATCTTGGAGACGTGATTGTCTGTCCGCCAATCGCCCGGGCTGGCGCAGCTCTCGGTCAGCACAGCCTGCTTGACGAGTTGACCCTGCTGACCATTCACGGCGTGCTCCATCTCCTCGCTCACGACCACGACACTGCAGGACATCACGCCCAGATGTGGGAAGCTCAAGCCCGGATCCTGCGCCGGCTTGGCAGCCCGGTCAAGCTGCCCTGAGCTGAGCCCGATGCGAAGTCGTGGTTCCCTGATCGCTTCCTTTCGAAACGCCCTATCCGGACTGGGCCAACTGCTGCGGTCCCAGCGCAATGCCCGGATCCACCTAGCGATCACGCTGGCCGTCATTGGGGTGTCGGGCTGGCTGCGGCTGTCGACCGGCGATTGGGTTCTGCTGGCCTTGGCGGCCGCTTTGGTCTGGACCGCCGAGCTCATCAACTCTGCCCTGGAGGCGGTAGTCGATCTGGCGACTAAGGAGTGGCAACCGCTGGCACGCGATGCGAAGGATCTAGGCGCAGCGGCCGGTCTGGTGGCCGCGCGCGGAGGATTATTTTGCCACGCAGCTACGGGA
>CAYHSI010000151.1:0-5544 GCA_964359225.1 uncultured Anaerolineaceae bacterium | reverse complement strand
GGCGTCGCACGGTTGCGATCAGACTGGATCACCCGCTGATCGATCCGTCGAGCGTAAAAGTTGTAGGCCAGGTAGATGACGATTGCGCCGAGGACGACGACCCAAAGTGTATTCATGAAATACCTCCTTTACCGACCGTTCACATGCGGTTGCCAGGTTACAGATGGAATTCTTAACCGCCGGTCCTCACCTCCTTTCCACCATCGACCCACCTACCGGCGGGCCGAGCCGGAGGGCAATTGCCTGCTCCGCCATGCTGTAATTGCCCCCTGTAACGCGTTCCTTGTCTCCGACAATCACGGCCGGGAATCTCCGGACGCGGTGGCGCAGCGATTCTATGAACCCCTCGACGGAAGCGGCGTCGATCACCCGAACCTCGATCCGATCACCGTACTTCCTTGTAAGCTGATTCACCCAATCCGACAGCTGGTGGTACTCGCGCTGTAGTTCCGCCGGCAAGCCGGACTGCAACTGCTCGCTGCGCACACCCTGGCTGAACCCCACCTGATCCCACACCACTTCACAGTGGGCGCAGTGGAAAAAGGCCGTCGGAGCATAGGCGACAATTTCGATCTTCAATGTCTCGGGCATGCGTACCCCGCGGCAGTTGGTGCAGCTGAACCTGCGACTTCGAAAAGAAAACGCGCCTGATGGCCTTATGTCAGGCGCGACACATTCGCTCGGTCCGGCATCCGAACCAGAGAGACTGATTGGTAGCAATCACCTTAGGAAAAATCTCCCGCCCTCCGGCCGCCGAGGCGGGTCACACACGGATTCCCGTGTCTAGTAGAGGTAACCCCTGGGAGGACCCCTCGTTACGCAGCCCGACGCGCAACTCCCTAGAATACTCTACGGCAGTTTGGGGTTCGAGTCAACAAGTGGGGGTCATCGTCCTATACCCGGTGCGCTGGTGCTCGCCGGCGTTGATGGGCGGATGTGCACCTCACCGGGCCAGCAGCGCCTCTAGCAGCTGAGCAGTCAGCGCCTTGACCTCCCGGCCTCCCGGACCCACCGGACCCACGCAGGCCGGGCAGCCGTCGAGGCAGCGGCAGCGCCGCACCAACTCCAGCGCCCCCTCCAACAGCCGCTCGTGCAGCTCATAGAGGCGCTCGGCCAACCCCAGACCCTCCGGGGCGCGGTCGAAGAGGGTGATCGTGGGAGACTTGGTTTCTTTGGAGCGGACCTCGGTCAGCCCACCCAGGTCGCGCGGGTCGCACATCAGGAAGAGCGGCGCGATATTGCGCAAGGTATAGGCCAATCCGCCAAGCGCGCTGCGCGTCCCGCGGACCGCCTCCGCCCGGGCGTGGCAGGTCGAGCACAGGGTGATCAAGTTGTCGAGCTGATTGGCCTGCCGATCGTTGCGGTTCTCCCCCGGTACATAGCCGAACTCGCGGAAGGGCCGGAGGTGGTGGACGTCGTGGGTCCGTCCTTCCCGTTCCGGCGCACCGCACTGGCGGCAGCGCCGCCCGTCCCGCTCCAGGGCGGCCTCCCGATCCGCCGGCCAATGTGGCCCGTACTCGTTGGGCGGGATCAGCACTCCCTCGGCCTCCAGGCGTTCGACAGTCACCGGCGCGATCCAGATCCAGTAAGCACTGGTCTCGTACTGCCGCAGCGGAAGGTCGATCTGTCCATAGCCGAGGGTCTCGTGGGTGTAGCGCTTGATCTTACGGAATGAGGTTGCCTGAGCGGTAATCTCGGCCCAGCCATGCGCACGCCGAGTCGGCCGGGTCTCGTCGGCGTCGTAGATCTCAAGCACCTCGAGGTCCACCGTCTCCGAGGCGTCGGTGTAGTAGTCGACCTCCTCCGGCTTGACCTCGGCCAGGGCGTTCTCCCAATCCAGGCGCTGCACAATGTGCGGGCGGCCTTCGTGGGTGTACACCGCTCCTTCGTGCAGCAGGATCGGAGCGGTGGCCCGATCGACCTCCCCAATCACGATCGGGCGGCCCTGGCCCACCTCTTGGATCACCACGGTGGCGTCCTCCCCAGACCGTAGCGAGGCCCGCTCAGCCGGATAGGAGTCGGCTATCCAGCGGTAGACCCCGTCGGATCGGTGCAGCACGCCCTCATCCGCCAGGAAGTCCAGCAGCTCCCCCACTTCCTGGTAGGAGCCAAAGGACTCGCCGGCCTCAAACGGCAGCTCGAAGGCCGCGCAACGCAGGTGGCGCAGCAGGATCGCCAGGTTATCCGGGTTGATCAGTCCGTGCTCGGGTGGGTTCTCGAACAGATAGCGCGGGTTGGCGGCGACGAACTGGTCGAGCGGGGCGCCGGAAGCCACCAGCACCGCGGCCGAAACATCGCTCCGCCGGCCCGCCCGGCCGGCTTGCTGCCACAGGCTGGCAATCGTGCCAGGGTACCCGGCAATCACCGCCGCTCCGAGCTGGCCAATATCGACTCCAAGCTCGAGGGCGTTGGTCGCCACGACACCCCGGACGCTCCCGTCCCGCAACCCCTTTTCGATTTCCCGCCGCTCCAGCGGAAGATAGCCGCCGCGGTAACCCCGGATCGTTAACGGGTCGCCTCCGCTTCGTTCCACTCCATCCCGAACGTAACCTAAGAGCAGCTCGGTCGTCAGCCGGGCGCGGGCGAAGACCGCGGTCTGAACCCCGGCCCGCAAGAAGCGCTCCGCAATCCGGGTGGCCTCCAGGGTGTAGGCCCGCCGGATCCCGAGGGCCGGGTCCACCACCGGAGGGTTATAGAGGATGACGTGTTTCTCGGGCCGCGGCGATCCGTCCAGATCGGGGGCGATCAAGCGCACCGGCAGCTCGATCAATTTCTCGGCCAGTTCCTTGGGGTTGGCGATCGTGGCCGAGGTCAGGGCGAACCTGGGATCGGATCCATAGAAACGGCAGATCCGCTTGAGCCGCCGCAGCAGGTTAGCGACGTTGGATCCGAACACCCCTCGGTACACATGCAGCTCGTCCAGCACGACCCAGTGCAGGTTCTCGAAAAGGGTTGCCCATTGGGTGTGGTGGGGCAGGATCCCAATGTGCAGCATGTCGGGATTGGTGATCAGAACTCGGGCCTGATCACGGATCCCGCGCCGATCGGCCGGGGGTGTGTCGCCGTCATAGGTCCGGACCGGCACTTGTTCGGCGGCCTGTACCGCCTCCAGCAGTCCGGCCAGGCCTGCCGCCTGGTCTTGAGCCAGCGCCTTGGTAGGGAACAGGTAGAGGGCCCGCGCCTCGGGATCGCCGAGCAGGGTCTGCAGAACCGGCAGGTTGTAGCACAGGGTCTTCCCGGAGGCGGTGCCGGTGACGACCACCACGTTTTCCCCGGCCAGGGCGGCATCGACCGCCGCGGCCTGATGGATGAAGGGGGGCGCGGTGCCCAGCAAGCGGAGGGCGCGGGTCAGCCTGGGATCCAGGCCGGCTGGAAAGTCAGCGTAGCGGGCTTCCCGAGCCGGAAGCCGCTCCCAGACTGCCACGTTCTCCATGAAGGAGGGGTCGCGGCGCAGGGTGTCGAGTACACTTGCGACAACCATGGCCGCGGATTATAACTAGCGCCCTAAAGACCCGCTGAGCACTCTTGCTAGCCCCCGCAATCTGTCGCAGGACATTGCGCTCAGCTTACAATCTTCTATCTAGGACCCCGCGCCTATGCGCCGAGGATAGATCCAGTGATAAAGTGACGTCGGCCGACATGACCCATCCATGACCAATAGCGAACGAGCCACACTGGGGAGGCTTCCCGAGCGGCTCGCATCATTCCTGCAAACGGGCTGGTTGCCCACCATTCACCGCCGTCTCAGCCAGGTCCTAGAGACCGCCAAGACGATTCCTTTTGACGACTCGTCGCGGTTCGTGTTCTTTAGCGACCTGCATCGAGGTGACGGCGGCCGGTCAGACTCGTTTCTTCCGAACGCCCGACTCTTTCTGAACACCTTGTCCCACTACGAGCGCAATGGGTTCACCTACGTTGAGGTCGGGGATGGCGACGAATTATGGAAGGGCTGGCCGTTCGCCGAGATCCGGGAGGCCCACAAACGGGTATTCGAACTCCTACACCAACTGGACCTGGACCGCAGGCTGCATCTGATCGTCGGAAATCATGATCAGCGGCGCAAGACCGGACGCCAAATGGAGAAAGACGGCCTCCCAGTGCATGAGGGGATCGTGATGCGGCACGCCGAGACCGCCCAGCAGCTGGTTGTAGTCCACGGACATCAGGCCGACATTACCAACGACCGGCTGGTCTTTTTGGCCCATCGGGCAGTGCGGCTGAGCAAGCGGCTGCGCGGCATGGTGCGTCTATGGAACGCGGGGCCTGGGCGGGCGAACCAGATGGGGAAACTCGAGCAGCGGATCACCGACTGGATCAAGACCTATGAGGAGATCGTCATCTGCGGCCATACCCACCGCCCGGCGTTCCCTAAGATCGGCGAAATTCCCTATTTCAACACTGGAAGTGGGGTCGTGCCCGGGATCTTGACCGGGCTCGAGCTTCGGCACGGCGCCCTGGTGCCGATCCGCTGGACAGAGGACCGCGCCCGACTGCCGGTCCGTGAGCTGGCCGGACCCCCCCGCAGAATCAACTGGTAAGTCCCGCAGCAACCAGCCGCCAGAGCTGAGCCACCAAACCCGTAAGCAGCAGGCCGACCCCCAGGGGGAGCAACGCGGATGCTAGCGCCCAGCGCTTGCTGCCCGTCTCCTTATAGATGGTAGCGATCGTTGTGCTGCAGGGGTTGTGGAGCAGGCTGAACAGCATCACGTTGACGCCCGTGAGCAGCGTCCAACCGCCGGCCCGCAGAATGGCGAGCGTCCCGGCGCCGGACTCCAATTGGAACATCACGCCCGCGCCCGCCCCGACGCCGCTCAACCCGCCGGACAGCACGGTGAGCATGAGGATCGTCGGAATCACGATTTCATTGGCCGGAATCGCCGCGACAAAAGCCAGCAGGATCACGCCGTTCAGCCCTAACACCAGGCCGAAGGGATTCAGCGTCTCGATCAGCCGCTCGGCAAGGCTCGTTCCGCCAAGCTGCAGGTTGGCGACGATCCAGATCACCGCACCTGCCGGCAGAGCAAAGACAATCGCCCGCCAAAGCACGTAAACGGTTCGGTCGGCGACGGAGCGATACAGAGTTTTCAGAACCCGCGGCGGCCGGTAGGGCGGCAGCTCCAGGCTGAAGGCCGAGACCTCACCGCGCAGCACCGTGCGGGAGAGCAGCCACGAGACGGCGAAAGTGAGGCCGACTCCCAGGACCGCCACGCCGACCACGGCCAGTGCCGAGACCGCGCCGGCCAGGCGGGCCGGCACCAGTGCCCCGAGGAAGAGGGTGGCAATCAGGATCTGAGTAGGCCAGCGGCCATTGCACAGGGCGAAGTTGTTGGTGAGGATCGCGATCAATCGCTCGCGGGGGCTATCGATGATCCGGGCCGAAATCACTCCGGCGGCGTTGCAGCCGAAGCCCATGGCCATGGTCAGCGCTTGTTTGCCGTGGGCCCCCGCTCGTTTGAAGAGCGTGTCCAGATTGAAGGCGATCCGCGGCAGATAACCGAAGTCCTCGAGCAGGGTGAAGAGCGGGAAGAAGATCGCCATCGGCGG
>CAYHSI010000150.1:0-5549 GCA_964359225.1 uncultured Anaerolineaceae bacterium | reverse complement strand
CCGAGATGAATCCGACGAGCGGCTCGACCGCCTGGAAGAGTTGGTCGGTCGCTATTGTCCCGTCGATAGGCTGGTGCGCGCCGCGATCCCCGATTACCAAGTGACTTGGGAGCGAATGAACTGAGCCGGTGGTTATCCAGGATTCGTTCGAGGTGAATGCGCCGATCGATGAAGTGTGGGCCGTGCTTCAGGATATTCCTCGACTGGGAGGACTATTCCCAGGAGTGAAACAGATCGAGCAGCTTACCCCTGTTTCCTACAGGGGTGAACTGATTGTGAAAGTCGGTCCGCTGCGTTCAAGCTTCAGAGGGGAAGCGCAGATCCTGGAGCAGGACCCGCCGAAGCGACTAGTGGCCGAGGTCCACGGAGAAGATCGCGCGACCCAAACGACCGTGAAGGTGCGATTCGACGGGAGTCTTTCGCCGGTGGCCGAGGGAACTCGGCTCGAATACACCGCGGACATCGCCTTGCGTGGCCGGCTTGCCCAGTTCGGCACGGCCGTGATTCATACCACTGCGAAAAGGCTGACGGCTGAGTTCGCCAACAAGCTGAGAGAGGAGTTGGAGGCGTGAAAGCCCTGGTGCTCGATGAATTTGGCGGCCCTTTGCGGTTGCAGGAGCTGCCGATCCCGGAACCCGGGCCGGAAGACGCCCTCGTGCGGGTCAAGGCCTGTGCGCCGGACCAGTTCGATCTTACGATCCGCGACGGCAAGTTCCCTGGGGCGAAGACCCCCCTGGTTCTTGGCCATGAGATCGCCGGCGTAGTCGAGCAAGTCGGGCCTAAGGTCACGGGCCTTGCGCTGGGAGATCGCGTCACCAGCACGCTCTATCTGACCTGCGGGCGCTGCCGGCAGTGTCGATCTGGGCGCGAGACCATCTGTGAGGATTTCCGCGGTTACATCGGCATCCACACTCCCGGCGGATACGCGGAGTACACCACAATCCCGGCCGTGAATCTGGTGAAGCTACCGGAGAGCATTTCTTTTGAAGATGGAAGCGTGCTCGCCAACGCGATCGGCACGCCCTTCCACGCATTCACCAAGCGAGCCAAGCTCATGCCCGGCGATCGGGTCATCATCACCGGAGCGGGAGGCGGCGTCGGCCTGCATGCGGTGCAGCTGGCTCGGCTTATGGGGGCCAGCGTGATGGCGGTCGATCTTGGCGAAGTCAAGCTGGAGGCCGCCAGGAAGCATGGTGCCGAGCTGGCGGTCGATCCATCGAAGGCCGATTTCGCCGCGCTAGCGCGGGAGTGGACTAAAGGGATGGGCGTTGAAGTGGTGCTGGAGCTTGTCGGCTCGGCGACGATGCCGACCAGCCTGAAGGCTATGGGCAAGGGCGCTCGGATGGTGATCGTAGGCTCGCATACCGGTTCCGAATTGAGCGTCAGCCCTCAAGCCATGATCGCCAACGAGTGGGAGATCTTGGGATCCCGCAACGTGAGCAAGCAAGAGCTCGCACAAGTCATAGACCTGGTTTCCACCGGGCGGATCGCTCCAGTCGTTACGGAGGTGCACCCGCTCGAGGCCGCCGAGCAAGTCCACACCCGTTTGCGTCAAAAGGAGATTGTTGGTAGGGTCGTTCTAAGGCCGTGACCATCGAGTTCATCAGGCCCACGACCCTTCGAGGCGCGCTGCAGACACTGGCCGAGTCTGGCGAAGAGGCCAAGCTCCTGGCCGGCGGCACGGCGCTCTCGATCCTCCTGCGCCATAAGCTGATCGAGCCCCGCCGCCTGGTCAGCCTCGAAGCTCTGCCGGAACTGAGAACCGTCCAAACTTGTGAGCAAGGCCTGCAGGTCGGCTCAATGGTGCGGCTGCGCGACATCGAGCGATCGGCCACCATTCGAGAGTCCTACCCAATCCTGGCCGCCGCCTGCGGGGAGGTCGGGAATGTTCGGGTACGAAATCAAGCGACGCTGGGAGGGAATCTGGCCGAGGCCGACTATGCCTCCGACCCGCCGACGGCGTTGCTCGCACTGAACGCAACGGTGCGCATCGCCTCCTTAGCAGGGGATCGGACCGTACCCATCTCTGAGTTCTTCCAAGGGTTCTTCACCACGGTCTTGGAACCGAGGGAGATCCTGGTGGAGATCCTGATCCCGCCGCTCCCGAAGTCGGCCCGCGGCGCTTACCTGAAGTACAAGAGTCGATCCTCTGAGGATCGCCCGTGTGTCGTCGTGGCGGCAGTGGCCGATTTCCAGGATGGCTTATGCGGCGAGCTGCGAGTCGCGGTGGGCGCCGCCTGCGAAACACCGCGGCGGCTGCCGGAAGTGGAAGCGCTGGCTACTGGCCAGCAGCTTACCGAAGATCGAGTTGCCCAGATTGCGGAGGCCTATTCGGAGCAGATTGAGACGATCGAGGATCTGCGAGGCTCCGGCTGGTACCGCAGGGAGATGATCCGAGTCTTCGTCCGCCGCGCCCTGAGGGAGGTGCAAGCTGTCAGTCGGTAAGCCCGTGCCCATGCTGGACGCGGAGGCCCGGGTGCGCGGCACGGTCCCTTATGCTGTGAATCTGAGATTGCCGGGGATGCTGTTCGCCAAGGTTCTTCGCAGCTCAATCCCCCATGGCCGGATCCTCAGCTTGGACACTTCGGCGGCCGAAGGGCTGCCAGGCGTGGTTGCGATCGTGACCCATGCAGATTTCGACTCGAAAGATGGGCTATCACTCTTCTACGGAGTGGCGACCAAGGACCAGCCCGTTGTGGCGCGGGATCGGGTCCGTTACGTGGGTGAGCCGGTCGCCTTGGTGGCGGCGGAGGATGAACCATCGGCGGAGGCGGCCCTCAGTGCGATCGCGGTCGAATATGAGGAGCAGCCGGCCGTCTATGACCCTGTTCGGGCCATGGCTCAAGGCTCGCCGGTCTTGCACGAGAGCTATCCCGACAACTGCTTTGTGCACGCCAAGCTCCGGCATGGAGATCTCGGTGCTGGCTTCGAGCAGGCAGATCTTGTCCTGGAGGAGACCTACACCAGTCCAGTCGCACAGCAGGCCTCGCTTGAACCCCATGTCGCCGCCGCCCGCTGGGAGCAGGATCGGTTGACGGTCTGGACCGCCACTCAGGCGCCCTATGTTGTCCGCAGAGTTCTGGCCGAGATCTTCGGGTTAGATCCGGCGCAGGTACGGATCATCGTTCCCCCGCTGGGCGGTGGCTACGGGGGAAAGGGTCACGTACGCGTCGAGGCGATGGTGGCAGCGCTGGCTTGGAAGGCGAGCGGCCGTCCGGTCAAGCTGGTGCTTTCCCGCGCGGAGGAGTTTGTGACGGTAACCAAACACGCCGCGGTGATCACGATCAAGACCGGCGTGAAGGCGGACGGCACCTTTACCGCCCGCCAGGTGACGGCACACTGGGGGGGTGGAGCGTACGCCGACGCCAGCCCAGGCCTGGTTCAGGCCGGCATGGTTCGATCGCTGGGTCCGTATCGATTCCCGGCGGCGTGGCTGGATTCGTACGGGATCTACACGAACCTGCCTCCGGCCGCGGCATATCGGGGTGCCATGAGCTCCCAGACGACGTGGGCCTATGAGTCGCATATGGATTCCATTGCGCGCAAGCTTGGAATGGATCCGCTCGAGCTGCGTCGGCAAAACCTGCTCCGCGAAGGCGATCAATTTGCCACAGGCGAGACGATGCACGATGTGCAGTTTCTCGAATGCCTCCAGGCGTGTGCGGATGGAGTGGGATGGAATGCTCCCTCTGATCCCGGAAGCGGGGTTGGGCGCAGAGGGCGCGGTCTGGCGGTCATGATGAAGAGCAGCATCGCGAAGTCCAAATCCGAGTGCCGGCTCGTCCTGGACGACCATGGGGTGCTCACGCTCTTTACCAGCACGGTGGAGATGGGCCAGGGAGCGCACACCGCCCTGGCTCAGATCGCGGCCGAGGCGATGCATCTTCCGTTCGAGAAAATGAGGGTGGTCGGACCGGACACCCGACTTACACCTTTCGACGCCACCACCAGCGCCAGTCGCTCCACGGAGATGATGGGGCACGCGGTGCAAGCGGCCGCCGGATCTCTGAAGCAGAAGCTAGTCGAGGCGGCCGTTCCGTTGCTCGAAGCTGCGTCCGAAGAGCTTTACCTGACAGACGGTGAGATCGTGAGCCGCGGTGAACCGGCCCAGCGGATCCCGTACGCCGAACTGCTCCAGCGCCACGAACTGAGCGAGATCGAAGCGACCGGTACGCATCAGACGGACCTGGGCTTGGACCCTGAGACCGGTCAAGGGATTGCCTCCCCACACTGGCACCAGGGTGCCGGTGCGTGCGAGGTGGAGGTGGATACCGAAACGGGCAAGGTCACGGTGCTCCGCTACCACGCCGCCTCCTATGCCGGCCGGGTGGTCAACCCCATGCTGGCCCGCCTGCAGAACGACGGCAACGTCGTCTTTGGACTGGGTCCGGCGCTGCTGGAGGAGATGGTCTTCGACCACGGTCAGGTAGTGAACGCCAACCTCTCTGACTACATGCTGCCCTCCTTCGGGGACGTTCCCATTCAGCTCGAGAGCCGCGCTTTGGAGGTGGAAGGTGGCGAATTTGTCGGAATCGGTGAGATGACCCTACCACCGGTAGCGCCGGCGATCGCCAACGCGATCTACGATGCGGTGGGGGTCCGCATCCGCGATTTGCCGATCAGTGCGGAAAAGGTTCTGCGTGCTCTGAAGCAGGGGGAATCGGTTGGCTGAGCTCTACGTCAACGGGAAGCCCGCCTCGCTCCCCTCCGATCCGACCATGCCGTTGCTCGAATTCCTCCGGGACAAACTCGAATTGGGCAGTGTGCGCGAGGGTTGTGGGATCGGGATGTGCGGCACATGCACGGTCTTGCTGGACGGTCGAGCGATAAGCAGCTGCCTGCTGCTTACCGGGCAGGTCGTCGGGCGGATGATCACGACGGTTGAAGGGCTAATCGGCGAGGCAGGTGAGCTGCACCCCGTTCAAGTGGCCTATCTGGAGGCCCATGCTTTCCAGTGTGCCTTCTGCACGCCGGGCTTCGTGCTGTCGACGGTGGCACTGCTGGAAGAGAGTCCCCGACCCACAGACGACGCAATCCGCGCGTACCTAGGCGGAAATCTTTGCCGCTGCGGAAGCTACATCAATATCCTGAAGGCCGTGCGGAAGGCCTCGACCCACTAGGGGACAATCGTCACAACCGGGTAATCGGTGGAACAGCAGTACCGGTAATCTTCGGTGCCGACCTCGCGCTCGCGCACTTGGTCACCTGAGGGGAGGGATGGCCTGTGAGCTTAGAATGGGAACGAGAGCTGTAGCGAAAGCCAACGGGTCCTTGAAATTTCCCAGGACCCCTCATCGTGATCAGCGTGAGGCGACGGCGGGAATCGCCTCTCCTGGCCGAACAGGACAGCGAACCCGCGAATAAGGGTTTTGCAGACCCTTGCCTATGTCTGCAGGAACATTGGTCGCGTCTTCTTAGATACTCCCAGCATGAACGCATGGCGCGAATGATAATTCATGATGCCGGGACCTAGAGGCACTTCTAACAGGTATGCCACTGCGGTGCGCAAGTCATTTCTCATAACCGGGGGAGCGGGTTGCCTTGGGATC
>CAYHSI010000149.1:0-5603 GCA_964359225.1 uncultured Anaerolineaceae bacterium | reverse complement strand
GTCACACGCGCGGTCGGGTTGGTGATGGCCCCGCATTACTCGCGCATGAGCGTCGAGCTTTATTTCGAGAGACTCTCCAAGGCCCAGGAGGGCATCCCTGCCCCGCTTGAGGTCGCTCGCATCGAGAGCTGGAAAACCGAGGAGGGTTTGTTGGCCGCATGGAGCGACCGGATTCGGGCGGCCCTGGAGACGTTTCCCCGCGAGCTACGGTCCGAGGTGGAGCTTGTCTTCACCGCGCACAGCCTCCCCCAGAGAATCCTCAGCTGGGCCGACACCTACCCCGAGGAGTTGCAAGCAACTTTCATGGCGCTAAGCGAGCTGTTTCATGAGCACCCGGCCCACTTCGCGTACCAGAGTGCGGCCATGAATCCCGAACCCTGGCTCGGTCCCGACGCGGGAGATCTGATGGCGGCGCGCCTGAAGGACGGGGCACGGCACTTCGTCATCGTCCCCATTGGCTTCGTCACCGAACACGTCGAGATCCTATACGACATCGACATCGCCTTTCGCACCCGGGTCGAGGCTGCCGGAGGCACGCTAGTCCGGGCCGCGATGCCGGAAACCGATCCGCGCATGATCGCCGGGCTAGCCGAGCGCGTCCGCGAGACAGCCCGGTCCCAAGGCTGGCTGTGAAGGAATCGCTCCGGGTGGCGGTGGTCGGTGGAGGAATCACCGGTTTGTCTGCCGCGTACTACTTGCAGAAACTGAGCGCTGAGGCGGGGCTGGAGGTTCAGATTCTCCTCATTGAACGGGAGCAGCGGTGGGGCGGGAAAATCCGTACCGAGCGCGTGGATGGGTTTGTGATCGAAGCAGGTCCCGACACCTTCGTCTCTACCAAACCCTGGGCGGTGGAGCTTTGCCGCGAACTTGGGATCGAAGATCGCCTGATGGGTACAGACCCTGCCCGTAGGCGGGTCTACCTCCTTCAGCGCGGCCGGTTGGTCGAGTTCCCGGAGGGTCTGGCCTCGATGGTCCCCACCCGCTGGAAAGCCATGCTCAGGACCCCTCTGCTCTCGCCGCTGGGTAAGCTGCGGCTTGGCCTAGACCTCGTCATCCCGCCGCGGCCCGGCGACGACGATGAGTCCATCGCTCAATTCATCACCCGCAGGCTTGGGCCCGAGGCGTACACCTGGCTGATCGAACCACTCATGAGCGGCATCTACGCCGGGGATGGGGAGAGGCTCAGCCTGTTGGCGACTTTTCCTTACCTGCGCGAGTGGGAACAGCGCTACCGAAGCCTGGCGCGCGGTGCCAAGCGCGCGTCGCCGGGTCTCAGTTTGGGCGACGATCCTCGCCGCCACGGATCGATTTTCCTTACGCCACGCCGTGGTCTAGCAGAGCTGACCGAGGCGTTGGTCTCTCGCCTCGCCGGCCTGGGCCACCGGCTCGGAGTCGCGGCGCAGGCCGTAACCTTCGAGGGGGAGCACCCTCGGCTTTGGATGGAGTCGGGCGAGGCGGAGGATGTCGATGCTGTCATCCTGGCAACCCCGGCTTTCGTCAGCGGCGATCTCCTGGACGCGCCCGATCCCACTCTAGCGTCGCTACTGCGCAAGATCGAATACGTGTCCGCCGCGACCGTCTCCCTCGGCTATCGCCTCGAGGATCTCCCGCGGCCACTCGACGGCCACGGTTACCTGATCCCGCGCCGCGAAGGCCGGGCTGCCCTCGCCTGCACCTGGACGTCCACCAAGTTCCCGCACCGCGCGCCGGAAGGCTACGCACTGCTCCGCGTCTTTTTCGGCCGGGCAGGGCAACCGGATATCCTCCTGGATGGGGAGCAGGAAGTGGTCCGGCTCGCCCGAGCCGAAGTGGCGGAGACCCTCGGGGTACAGGCCACGCCCATCCTGGTCCGCGCCGGCCGTTGGCCGCGGGCGATGCCCCAGTACAACCTCGGCCATCGGGAACGAAACGAGGTCATCCGCTCGCGCCTGGCCGCCCTTCCCGGCATCTTCCTTGGTGGGGCGGGATACGACGGAATTGGGATACCCGATTGCATTCGATCCGGTCGGGAGGCGGCGCAGTCGGCCCTCGGCTTCCTCCAAGCGCGGTCCACGGCGCTCCCTCGACTCGTGGAGGCTGGATAAACACGCCGCTCCGCTCGCAGCAACTCTTCGGGCAGGCCCAAGAGCTGCTCCCCGGCGGTGTGGACTCTCCGGTGAGGGCGTTTCGGGCCGTCGGAGGGGTTCCCCGGTTCATAGCTCGCGGCCAGGGGCCATTCGTCTTCGATGTGGACGGCAATCGGTTGATCGATTACGTCCTCTCCTGGGGACCTCTCATCCTCGGCCACGCGCACCCAGAGGTCGTCGCCGCCAGGATCGAGGCGGCGGAGCACGGCACGTCGTACGGTGCTCCCTGCGAGCAGGAGATCGAACTGGCGCGGAGCCTGCACGAGCGGATGCCGGGCATCGAGATGATCCGCTTCGTCAATTCTGGAACCGAGGCCACAATGAGCGCTCTGCGCCTGGCGCGCGCCTTTACAGCCCGACACAAAATCATCAAGTTCGCCGGGTGCTACCACGGTCACGCCGACCAGTTACTCGTCAAGGCCGGTTCCGGCGTCGCTACCCTTGGCCTGCCTGACTCTCCGGGCGTCCCGCCGGGAGCCGCGCAAGACACCTTGGTGGCCCGCTTCAACGACCTCGACTCCGTCCGACGGACCTTCGAGCGCCACCCGGCCGAGATCGCGGCTGTGATCGTTGAACCGGTGGCCGGGAACATGGGCGTCGTGCCACCCGAGGGCGGGTTCCTGGAAGGGTTGAGGGAGATCACGCGTCAGGAGGGAGGGCTGCTGATTTTTGACGAGGTGATGACTGGGTTCCGCGTCCATCCAGGCGGTGCGCAGGCCCTCTTCCAAGTTTCCCCCGATCTGACCACACTTGGCAAAGTGATCGGAGGCGGTCTCCCGATTGGTGCCTACGGCGGGCGGCGGGAGATCATGGAACTGGTCGCACCCTCCGGGCCGGTATATCAGGCTGGCACGCTCTCCGGCAACCCACTTGCCATGACGGTCGGGCTCAAGACCCTCGAGATTCTCGGGCGTCCTGGCGTGTGGCCCTCAATCGAGCAGGCGGCTGCCTCCCTCGAACGGGGTCTTTGCGAAGCAGCCGCCGAGGCCGGGGTCGCCCTCCAGTGCGTCCGGGTTGGAACGATGATGACCCCGTTCTTCCTTCAAGCCCGCCCGAGGGACTGGGATTCGGCCTCCACGTCCGACACTGAACGTTTCGCACGATTCTTCCACCGCATGCTCGACGAGGGCGTCATGCTCCCCCCTTCGCAATTCGAGGCGTTCTTCCTCTCCGCGAGTCACGACCATGACATTATTGAGCAAACCCTGGCCGCCGCGCGACGCAGCCTGCATCTCCTGTCAGCCTGAGCGCCCGGCCAATTGATCCGGGCCACCACGCTGCTCCCCCGCTGGGCGGCTCCTTGATTCGCGGATCACCGCCTTTGACGGCTTTTTCAATAATCTCGAACCGCCTACGTAGAAGGCGATGGCTCGGGACGACGTAGGTTAACTAAGCGGCTCAAGCTTCGGGAGGTAGATCATGGCTCCATCGTTTCTGTTGTCGCTACGGGAAGGCCTCGAAGCCGCGCTGATTGTGAGTGTGACGATGGGTGTCCTAGTGAGGACCCGGAGAACCGAGTTGCTCCCGGCCGCCTGGCTTGGCGTGGCGTTGGCCGCGGGGCTGAGTGTGCTCACCGCGCTGGCTCTCAGCTGGATTGGCGCAGAACTCGAAGGTCCGGCAGAGCAGGTCTTCGAAGGTACCACGATGATCGTCGCCGCAGCGCTTCTCACCTGGATGATCCTTTGGCTGCGGGCGCAGGGCCGTGAGATCCAGCAGCGTCTCGAAGCCGATGTCCGCCGTACCGCCCTAGCAGGTCACCGACGAGCGGTGTTCGCCATCACCTTCCTGGCGGTCTTGCGGGAGGGAGTGGAGACCGCGTTGTTCCTTACTGCAGCCTCATTCCGGCCCGATGCCGCCGGGATCTTGTTCGGCGGCCTGGGCGGGCTGGCTGCGTCCGCGATCCTGGGTTGGGGGCTTTACAAGACCACCCTACAGCTCGACCTCCGGCGATTCTTCCAGGTCACGGGTTTTCTCTTGCTGCTCTTCGCTGCCGGCTTAGTTGCCCAGGGCGTACATGAGTTTAATGAGGTCGGGCTGATTCCCACGCTGGCGGGACCCATTTGGGATCTTTCCCCGGTGCTGAGTGAGGAGACGCCTGCCGGCGGCCTCCTAACGGCTCTGTTCGGATACAACGCCGACCCGTCGCTGACCGAAGCGATGGCTTACGTCGGCTATCTGGTGACCCTGGCCTTTGCCTTCCGGCCTGCGCGCCCCAGGCCGACGGGGATAGCTCCCGCACCCAACAGGTAGCCGCCCGTTTCAAACAACGAGTGCCGGTGCGGCCAGGAGCCGCTGGCGAGTCTTCACTATCCACTGCCGCTCAGATCAGAGAGCTCCCAGTCTTCCACACCGCTCTCGTCCTCCTGTGCCTGGCCCACCTCTTCAAGAAACTGAACCGTTGGGACGCCATCAAAGTGCGCCTGCAATTCGATCTTCAGCGCCGCCAGCGAGTCGAAAGCGAACAGGACCTCGTTGTAAGCGTAGATGGCCTTGTCGTGGCCGATCACCCTAGCCACGGTGAACGGCAGTATCGGGGTGCGCCCGGACATGACCTGCTGGATCTCCCCGGCGGAGGAAAGCAGGCCAGCCCCAAATACCTTCATGCCCTCGTTCTCGCGGATCAGCCCGAACTCGGTGCTGAACCAGGCCAGGCGCTTGATCTGCTCTTGATGCTCGGGATCCGTTCGCCGGTACGCCGGGGCAAAGATGTCCTGGAGGGCGGCATACTCCGGAAGAACCATGAAGGGCAGGTGGCCGAAGATGTCGTGGAACATGTCTGGCTCGGGGGTGAAGTCCAGCTCCTCCCACTTCCGGATGTAGCCGGTGATCAGGAAGGTCCTTCGAGCGAAGTGGCTGTACCAGGGCAGGGAGTCGGAATAACGCACCGGCGTACGCCGGACCCGCCAACCGGTGCGCGGGGTAATGACTGCGTTCAGTTCCTCAAGTGTCGGCAGCCGGTCGGAGGGCAGTGCCAGAATGTCGAACCCCTCCAGATATTCCCGACACGCGTACTTTCGAACATTGGGGAGCTGGCGCTGGAACAGCGCCCGCCAAACTTCGTGCTGCTCAGCTGTGAAACCCACGAGACACCTCCATCCTTCCTCCATGCGGAGAAACAAAAGAGCCACGGGTTGGAACTCGCCCGTGGCCCTGACCGCTTGCGCTTTGGTTTGTGTTACCTCACCTCATCCGCAACTGCCCTCGACCCGGCGCGCCCAACCCTGAGCTCCCGCCCGAATAGATGTACAGGTAATGCCGACCGTGCTTCTCGGATTCCATCAACGAGTTCGGATGCGCCTGAGTCCGGTTCTTCTAATCATGTTACGGGAGGGATGGTTTCGAGTCAAGCGGCACTCTTGCCTCCGGATGCTGCACGGGACGCGCTCACCAGTTTGGTCTAGAAGAAGATCTTAGCGAGCTTCAGGATCCCCTGCGCCCACGGCACTCGGTGCGTGACACCGGAAGTCCCCGCAAATG
>CAYHSI010000148.1:0-5633 GCA_964359225.1 uncultured Anaerolineaceae bacterium | reverse complement strand
CGGGCGATCCGGTCGATCACTCGCAGCTCTTGCTCAGCCCTTGCCTCCGGATCGAGCAAGTCCGAGCGCTGAAGTGCCTCGAGAACCTCGCCGGCCGATGCCGGCCGGTCCTCCGGCCGCTTGCTCATCAAGCGCAGGATGAGCTCATCGAGCAGCGGTGGAATCTCGGGGCGCTTGGCGCGGGGCGGCACGATCGAGGCATGCAGATGTTGAGAGATGACTGCCAACGGATCACTGTGTGAGAAGGGCAGGCTGCCGGTCGTCAGCTCGTACAGCATCACCCCGAGCGCATACAAGTCGGCCCGGCCGTCGAACTCCTGGCCCAGCGCCAGCTCCGGCGCCAGGTAGAACACCGTGCCGATGATGTTCCCCTCCGACGTCATCCGAGAGGTCACCGAGCGGGCGATGCCGAAGTCCATCAGTTTGGCGGTCCCATCCGGCAGCAGGACCACATTTTCAGGTTTGAGATCGCGGTGCACGATGCCCTGGGCGTGGGCGTGTTCGAGGGCCCGGCAAATGTGGGCGGCGACCGCGGCGATGCTCGCGAAATCCTTCGGCGGAGCCTCGTGCAAGCTCTTGCCTGCGATCAACTCCATGACGACGAAAGGTGCCTTCTCGATCTCACCGGCGTCGTAGACTGCGACGATGTGGGGATGATTGAGCTTGGCGATGGCCTTCGCCTCACCCAAGAGTCGGGCCCGACCCTCGGTGCCGAGATTCAGGCTGGAGACCATCTTGACCGCCACGTCCCGGTCAAGCAGCGTGTCGTGGGCGCGATACACCACGCCCATGCCGCCTCGCCCGAGCTCGCCCTCCAGCCGGTAACGATCGTTAAGCACGGTCCCGACAACCAGGTCGGTCATGGGCGCTTGGCAACCAGGAGGGTGATGTCGTCGAAGGGATCGGCCCCGCCGATAAATTCCTGCAGGGCCTGGAGCAGGCCCAGGGAGATCCCCTGGGCCGAACCGGAGGCGCTCGCCTCGATCGTACTGCGCAGGCGCTGCTCGCCGAATGGCTGCTCGGCCGCATTCAAGGCGTCGGTCACTCCGTCGGTGTACAGCACGAGGCAGTCGCCCGGCTCGAGGGTGATGGAGTGCTGGTCGAGGGTGATCGAGGCATCCACTCCCAGCACCAGCCCGGTCCGGCCCAATTCTTCGAATGAGCCCGAAGCGGAACGGTACAGCAGCGGCGGGTTGTGGCCGGCATTCACATAGATCAGTTCGCCGCCGGAAGGCGTCACTCTTCCATAGAAGAGGGTGACCGGCATGGCGGTCGTGGAATTGGCGCAGATCAGCCGATTAGCCTTTGAGATGGCTTCGGCCGCGCTCACCTCTCCCTCCAGGCTGGCCCGCACCATGCTGCGGGTCAGCGCCATGAACAGCGCAGCCCCCATTCCCTTATCGGTGACATCGGCGATGACCAAACCGAGATCCCGGCCCTCGCGAGGGATGAAGTCATAGAAGTCTCCGGCGACCTCCCGGGCCGGCAGCCAGCTGGCGGCGAACTCCCAGCCCGCAAGCTCCGGGATCGTCTCCGGGATCAGGCCGGTCTGCACCCGGCGGGCCATCGACAGCTCCCGTTCCATTCGTCCCTTGTCCACCGCCACCTGGTACAGCCGGGCGTTCTCGATGGCGCTGGCGGCGCTGGAGGCAATCGCAATCAGCAGTTCCAAGTCCGCGGGCATGAAGATTCCAGCATGAAGCCGGTTGTCGACGTAAATGGCACCCAGCACCTTTTCTTTGACCCGCAGCGGCGCACATAGGATCGACCGCAGTCCGAGGCTCATCACGCTTTGGCGGGACATGAACCGTTCATCTTGTTGGGCGTCGCTGGTGAGCACCCCCTCTCCGTCCCGAGCGACCCGCTCCATCACGCCCCGCGAGATCTGAAACTCCGGTTGACCGATGGTCGCCTGATCCACCCCCCGGGCGGCCCGGAACTCCAGCTGCCCGTCGTCCGCCCGCAGCACGACGAAGCCGCGCTCGGCATGGGTGGCAGAGATCACCTCGTCCATTACCGAATTGAGCACGTCTTCCAGGTTGAGGGAAGAGTTGAAGGTCTTCGAGAGTTGATAGACCAGCGCTAACCGGTCAGCGGGCAGTTTTGAGGAGGGTTCGGTCGCCATACTCGGTAGTTGAAAATGATGCTTGAGTCGCAAGCATCATGGGCTGCTATCAAATGATCCGGTTGTTACTAGTGGAGCGGAGGACCTTGTCCCGTGAGACTATAACCGCCCTTCCAATGGTTGACAAGCGTTGAGCTTGAGGCGGTCCTCTCGGGGCGAAGACGCGTGCGCAAAGGGCCGTTCGGACCCGCAAGGTTATAATCGCCAGGATGGCCGAAAGTCAGACCGTCCGGGCTCCGGTCAAGCAGCCGTCCGCCTTTGATTGGACCGAAGTGGCCCGGCTGATGCTGCGCTCCCGGGCGCTCGACGAGCTGGAAGAGGCCGAGCTAGCGCCCAGCGGCGAGGTGCCCTACCAGTTCTCGGCCAAGGGCCATGAGCTGGCCCAGGTGCTGCTGGCGCTCAGCCTGGACCATCCCCACGATGCCGCGGGTGTGTACTACCGCTCACGACCGTTCATGTTAAGCGTCGGACTGAGCCTGGAAGAGGCGCTGGCTGCCGGAATGGGAAAGCCCCGCAGTCCTTCCGAGGGAAGGGACGTCGGAGTGGTCTTCTCACTGCCGCCCCGCGGCGGGCCAACCGTGCTGCCCGCCTCCGGAGGCGTCGGGGCGCAGTTCACCCCGGTGGCCGGCTGGGCTCAAGCCATCCGCTACCGAGTCGAGATCCTGGGCGAGCCAGAGTGGGACGGTGCCGTGGCGGTCGCACTCGGGGGAGATGGCTCGGTGGCCACTAACGGATTCTGGGCCGCCTTGACCATTGCCTCCACCCTGCGGCTGCCGATGCTGTTCTTCATTGAAGACAACGGATACGGGATCTCGGTCCCCAGCTCACTGCAGACCCCCGGCGGCAACATCGCCGAGAACCTGGCCTCGTTCCGGAATTTGCTGAGCTTAAGTGGAAGCGGCTTCGATCCAGCCCGGGCACCGGACCTGATTCAAGAGGCAATCCAATACGTGCGGGGTGGCTCCGGGCCGTGCCTGCTGCACCTGCGGGTGCCGCGTTTGTCAGGGCACACCTTCATCGACAACCAGGCCTACCGGAGTCAAGCGGAGCTCCAGGCGGAGCGCGAGCGGGATCCGGTGTTGGGTCTTGAGCCGGTCCTCGGCTCCGCCAGCTTGCGTTCCATACAGGCCGAGGTGGATACGGAATTGCGGGAAGCGCTGGAACAAGCGAGGCAGATGCCCGAACCGCAGGCGGCTTCGGTTGGCGAGCATCTGTTTTTCGCCGGGGTCCCCCAGCAGGTCGGCGGGCTATTGCCGGAGCTGGGGCCTCGAACCATCCCAACTCCCCGCCCGGCCCCGAGCGCCGGTCCGCGAGTCAATCTGATCGACGCGGTTCGAGTGGTCATCGAACAGGAGTTGGAGCGGAATCCGCGGGCCCTAGTCTTTGGTGAAGACGTTGGGATTAAGGGCGGGGTCCATGGGGCCACCGTGGGACTGCAGGAACGCTTTGGGGCGGGGCGGGTGTTCGACACTTCGCTCTCGGAGGAGGGAATCATTGGTCGGGCGGTGGGCCTGGCGCTCGCGGGTCTGCTGCCGATCCCCGAGATCCAATTCCGCAAATACGCCGACCCGGCGACCGAGCAGCTCAATGACTGCGGAACGATCCGCTGGCGCACCGCGGGCAAATTTGCCGCGCCGTTGGTGGTCCGGATTCCAGTCGGCTATGGGAAGAAGACCGGCGACCCCTGGCACTCTGTCACCGGCGAGGCAGTTTTTGCTCACACCCTTGGTTGGAAATTGGCCTTCCCTTCCAACGCGGCCGACGCGGCCGGATTGCTGCGAACCGCTTTACGCGGCGAGGACCCCTGCTTCTTCTTTGAGCACCGGTCGTTGCTGGATGCTGCCGAGGCCCGCCGGCCGGATCCTGGTCCAGAGCATGCCGTTCCTTTCGGCCAGGCTGCAATTCTGACCGAGGGTGACGAACTGACCCTGGTAACCTGGGGTGCGATGGTCTACCCGGCAGCCACCGCCGCGGCCAGTTTCGCCGGCCGGGTGGAGTTGATCGACTTGCGAACCATCAGCCCGTGGGACCAAGAAGCGGTGCTGGTATCGGTGCGCAAGACCGGCCGCTGTCTGGTGGTCCATGAGGACGGCTGGACCGCCGGCTTCGGCGCCGAGATTCTGGCCACCCTTGGGGAGGTGGCGTTCTTCGAGTTGGACGCGCCGCTGCGCCGGGTGGCGGTCCGCGACCTGCCGATCCCCTACAGCGCCGGCCTGATGAGCGCAGTGCTTCCTAACACCGAGCAGCTCGCTGCGGCAATCGCAGATCTGCTCGCATTCTAGAATCAACCCGTCCGTGAGAGAGGAACATGGCCATCGAAGTTCGAGAACGGACTCAGATCCCTAAGCAATTCACCTGGAACGCCGAGAGTGTATTTGCCACTCCGCAGGATTGGGAGTCCGAGTTCAAGGCACTCGGCGCGGACCTGGAAGGCCTGGGCCAGTATCACGGAAAACTGGCGGACGGGCCCTCCACGCTGCTGCTGGCGCTCGAGTTCATCCAGCTGCTGATGGCCCGAGCCTGGAAACTGCTGATCTACGCAGTGTGCTCATATTCCGTCGACACTCGCCAGCCCGAAGCCGCTCAGCGGCAGGGCCAGGCTGAAGGCATCTTTGCCGAGGCGATGGCAGCGGGAGCGTTTGTCAATCCAGAGCTGCTTTCGATCGGCGAGCCGAAGCTTCGCGAATGGATGCAAACAGAACCCCGGCTGGTGCTCTACGATCACCACCTGACCGATCTGTTCCGTAAGCAACAGCATGTCCGTTCCGCAGAAGTCGAGGAATTGCTCGGCAGGGTTATGGATCCCTTCCAGGCGGTCTTCACCACGATCTCGGCTTTGGTCGATTCGGACTTCCAGTTTCAGCCTGCTGTATCGGCCGACGGCCGGGTGCTCCCGGTGACTCAAGGCACTGTGGGCACGATTCTCCAGGACCCGGATCGGGAGGCCCGGCGGACCGCCTGGGAGAGTTATTCCGACACCTACTTGGCTTACAAGAACACGTTGGCCAATAATCTGTCGGCCTCCATCCGCCAAAACGTGTATCGGATGCGCGCCCGACGGCACAGCTCCAGTCTGCAGATGGCGCTCTTCAAGGACAACATCCCCGAACCGGTCTTCCACAATCTGATTGAGACCTTTCGAAAACACGTCGAGACCTGGCATCGTTACTGGAAGGTCCGGCGCGCGGCGCTCGGGGTCGAGCAGCTCCATCCTTACGATGTCTGGGCGCCGTTGACCGACAGTCCGCCGACCGTCAGCTATCAACAGGCAGTGGATTGGGTGTGCGAGGGCTTGGCGCCGTTGGGAGAGGAGTACGTCGGGCGGATGCGCAAGGCCTGCCTGGAGGAGCGCTGGGTAGACGTGTACCCCAATCTGGGCAAGCGCCAGGGAGCCTTCTCCTACGGTTCGCCCGGCACACATCCGTTCATCGTGATGAGCTTCGACAATGACGTATCCGGGCTGAGCACCCTGGCCCATGAGCTCGGCCACTCGATGCATTCCTATCTG
>CAYHSI010000147.1:0-5665 GCA_964359225.1 uncultured Anaerolineaceae bacterium | reverse complement strand
CCCAGCAGGCCCGCGTCGACCATCTGTCGCAGCAGCGGCGCCGGCCGGTACTTGTCATCGCCGAAATCCCGATGCAGGACCTGCATGATATACAGCACTACGTCTAACCCGATCAGGTCGGCCAGCGCCAGGGGCCCGATGGGATGGCTCATTCCGAGCTTCATCACGGTGTCGATGTCTTCCGCCGTGCCGAGGTTCTCCTGCAGGGCGAAGATGGCCTCATTGATCATCGGACATAGGATCCGGTTCGCAATGAAGCCCGGCGAGTCTTTGGCTTGAATCGGCTCTTTCCCCATTCGGCGGCCGACCTCGATCGCCAGGGCGAGAGTCGCCTCCGAGGTGTTCAACCCGCGAATGATTTCAAGCAGCCTCATAAGCGGCACCGGGTTGAAGAAGTGCATCCCGATGACCCGGTCCGGCCGAGCCGTGGCGGCCCCGATCCGGGTGATCGAGATAGAAGAGGTATTCGAGGCCAACACCGCTTCGAGGGGTGCGCGCCGGTCGAGCTCCGCAAAGATGCGGAATTTGATTTCCGGATTCTCAGTTGCGGCTTCAATGACCAGGTCAACCTCAGCCGCGGGCTCGAGGTCGGTGGAAGTGGTGATGCTCCGTGCGGCTTGCAGCTGCTCGGCCGAGAGAACACCTTTGCCGACCAGCTTGGCAGCAGATTTCTCAATCGAAGCCTTGCCACGCTCCAATGCCGCGGGATCGACGTCGGACAGAATCACGTGATAGCCCGAGACTGCGGCGGTTTGGGCGATCCCGTGGCCCATGGTACCGGCTCCAACGACGAGGATCTTCTTTGCCTGCACGGCTTACTCCAACTCGATTGCCATAGCGACCGCTTCGCCGCCCCCCAAACAGAGGGAGGCCAGGCCCCTGGACAGCCCGCGGTCCCGCAGGGCGTAGATCAGGGTGGTCAGGATCCGCGCCCCGGAGGCGCCCAGCGGATGCCCGAGGGCGATGGCGCCGCCGTGCACATTGACCTTCTCCCAATCCCAGCCGGTATCAGAGAGCGCGTAGCCATCCGCCAGGACCTGGGCCGCGAAGGCTTCGTTCAGCTCGATCAGGTCGATCTGCTCCGGGGTCCACCCCACCTTGGCCAGCAGGGATGGGATGACTCGAGCCGGGGCGATAAACATTTCTTTCGGAGCCACCGCGGCTTGGGCGTAGCCGACGACCCGGGCGATCGGCTTCAGACCGAGGGCTGCAGCCTTCTCCCGGCTGGAATACACGACGGCCGCGGCACCGTCATTGAGTCCGGGCGAGTTGCCGGCGGTCACCCGGCCGTCAGATCGGAAGACCGGCTTCAGCGCAGCAAGTTTCTCGAGCGACGAGTCGCGGCGCAGGGTCTCATCCCGCGACTCCATCCGGGTCTTGCCGTCTTCTCCCGCCACTTGAACCGAGACGATCTCGGCCTCGAACTTTCCCGCGTCCTCGGCAGCCGCCGCCTTGCGATGGCTGTCCAACGCCCAGCGGTCCATGGCTTCGCGGGTCACTTCGTACTCATCCGCGATGTATTCCGCTGCCATGCCCATCGCCCATTGTTGGAAAGGATCCCACAGCCCGTCCAATAACAAGGAGTCCTCGAGCGACTGGTGGCCGTAATTCAGCTCACCCCCTCGACCGCGCACCAGGAAGGGCGCCCGGCTCATGCTCTCCATCCCGCCGGCCACAATGAGATCCGCGTCCCCGGCCTTGATGGCCTGGGAGGCGAACATCCCGGCCTTGAGCCCGGAGCCGCAGACCTTGTTCAGGGTGGTCGCGCCGACGGTCGGAGGCAACCCGGCGCCGATGGCCGCCTGACGGGCGGGTGCCTGGCCAAGGCCGGCTGCCACCACATTCCCCATCAGCACTTCGTCGAGCTGGGACAGGTCCGCCAGTCCAGACCGGCGCACCGCCTCTCGGACGACGAGCGCACCGAGCTCGGTTGCGGGCAGGTCCCGCAGCACTCCCCGGAACTTTCCGATCGGAGTGCGGGCCGCGCTCAGGATGACTGGCTCGCGAGCTCGGTCGTTCACCATCGTCTCGACTTGGATCGGCAGGTCATTGGATTTATCTTGAGGGGAAAAGGGCTCGCCGGAACGGTGATTCCGAGCTGGGTCGGAGGCCGGAGTATCGAGCGACCCTACGGCCTCGGATTTGGAGAGGCTGCACTCCAAAGACTCCGAAGCCGCAGGTAACTATCCGCCAGCGCTTCCGGCATGACCCGAGTTTCGGCGGTGGTGACCATGAAATTCGTATCGCCCGACCAGCGGGGTAGAACATGGATGTGGACATGGTCGACCACCCCGGCACCGGCCGGCGCGCCAATGTTGATCCCAAGATTGAAGGCCTGAGCGCCGTAGGCCTTTCGCAGGACAGAAACCGCCATCGAGGAGAGCTGCATCAACTCCCGCAACGAATCGTCATCCAGATCCTCGATCGAAGGGCGATGCGCAACAGGAACGACCATCATATGTCCGCTGGTGTAGGGATAGCGATTCAGAATGACGAAGGCCTGGCCTCCCCGGTGCAGGATCAAGTTGCCAACTCCATCCGCTTGCGCCAGCCGGTCACAGAATAAGCATCCGGGGCTCTCACCCCGGTTTTCTATGTATTCCATGCGCCATGGCGCCCAGATGCGATCCATCGAGTGGGTTGACGAAATTCCCCCGGCCCGGTTGGGCGCGAGGATTGTATCATCGGAGTGGCACGCCTCCTGCAGCCGGATTAGAATCGACCGCGTGTTGAGGCTTGAAGAGCTCAAAGCAGGATTGCCGGTGGGGAAACTGGGCGTTGAGCTGCACTTCTACCCCAGCCTTGGTTCCACCAACAACCGGGCTGCAGAGCTGGCTCGGGCTGGAGCCCCGGAGGGTACCCTGGTGGTCGCAGACAAGCAGACCGCCGGCCGGGGCCGATCGGGGCGCCGATGGCACACTCCAGCAGGTTCCGGGCTCGCATTCAGCCTGGTCTT
Organism: uncultured Anaerolineaceae bacterium; assembly: GCA_964359225.1. Taxonomy (GTDB): domain Bacteria; phylum Chloroflexota; class Anaerolineae; order Anaerolineales; family E44-bin32; genus JADFRG01. The sequence goes on along the minus strand of CAYHSI010000147.1, from coordinate 2,709 downwards.
ACGGCCAACGACGTTAGGAAGCCGCGAGATTGCGGCGATCGGGCTCATCGGAGCGATGGGCAGTATCGAGGCGCTTGCTGAATATGGCCTGCAGCCTGAATTGAAATGGCCCAACGATGTCCTGCTGAACGGAGCCAAAGTTGGCGGGATCCTAGCCGAAGCCAGCTGGACTGGCTCAGAGCTGGACCATGTCATCTTGGGCATCGGCCTCAATGTGAGAGAGGGGCCGCTGCCGGAGGTCGAATTTCCGGCCACCTCCGTTGAGCAGTCGCTCGGCAAGCCGGTGGCCAGGGAGGCGCTCCTGCTTCGGGTGCTGGCCGCAACGGACCGGTGGTATGGCCGGCTGATCGAAGGCACGGCCCACCCTGATTGGGAAGCCCGACTTGCCTATCGAGGGAAACGGGTGGCACTCTCAAACGGGAACGGGGAGCGGGTTGGGGTGGTTCTGGGCCTGACACCCCAGGCGGGAATTCGGATGGCGATCGAGGGCGATGAGCACATGGTGTTCGAGTCCGGGGCCTTTCACTTGAGACCCCTATAGACGCTCGGCACAGGGAAGCCGAGAGGAGGGATCGAACGATGTTCGATGACTTGAGAGAAAGAACCAACGAGGAGACGTTTGCACAGGCTGGGATTCCGTTCGAGCGGCCGGCGGCCGCGCCAGAGCGGAAGATCTTCGGAATGTCGGCCGGACAGCGGCTGGTGCTGTCGATCCTGCTCTTCGCGACAGTCTTCCTGCTCGGATTGAGTTGTCTGCTGGTGACAAATAAAGTCTGGCCGACCTAGCCCGGCCCGCTACGGGGTCAGTTGTAAGTGAGCTTCGGCGGCTGCCTCTACTTGAGATCTCGCCCACAACATCGGGTGGTATTGCAAGTTGCGCCACATGTCGATCATGTCGTCGTAGTGCGGGTGGAAGGGATGGCCAGACTGACCGGTGGTGTGGATAGATAGCGAGTTGGCGAAATTACCAAGATCGACGATCTGGCGATAGGACGGCGTTGTGTCCACCTCGAAGGGGTGCCCGAGGTTATATCCCGTGTTGTTGACTGTCGCGATCGTGCCGTCGGTCTCGACCGGGCCGCGGTTGAAGATCCACTCGATCGGAGCGATCCCGCTCTGACCGAGGCTCTGGTTTTCGAAGGTCGCAGTGTGCAGGTCGCCCCAGCGCCAGGCATTCATGTCGTCCCCCAAAGTCTCCGACAGGTAATCTACCGCAGCCGTCAAGGCCGCCAGGATCGTAACCTCCTGGTCTTCCACCTCGGGGGTCCGCACGTCGTCAAACCAGGCGGCCTCCGGCTGGCCAAGCAGGTTGCCGAGTGCCTCGATCAGATAGGGGCCTGATCGGGCTAGTAGCTGCTCCCCCAGCTCATCTTTGAAGGTGCTTTTGATCAGCTCGAGGCGCAGCGCCTCGAACAGCGCCGCGCCAGCACTCTCCCGGTCGGCTCGCCCGTCCCAGCTCCGCAGCAGATCCAGGGCGGCCTGCAGCCGAGGCTGCTCGGGATGCACCGCCAGGATCCAGTGCAGGATGTCTTGGGCGTAGAGCGGAGTGCTGTCGCGCTGGATGGTCTGCATGTCTACCAGCGAGATCGATTCGTCCGCCTCGATGAGTTCAATAATCCGGCGTGCCCGATAACCGGGGTTCCAATCCATCGAGAGAAAATAGGGGTAATCGGGCCCGACGACTGCATTGTTGGCCGTCGAGATGTAGCCCGCCGGAGGGTTGAATACAGAAGGCAGTGCCTCGTAGGGTACTGTGTCCACCCATTCGAACTGATTGGTCCGGCCCGGCACCGGCATCGAGCCGTTGCCGCTGGCGCGGATCGGGACTCGGCCGGTCGCCTGGTAGCCAATGTTGCCGTCGACGTCAGCGTAGACCGCATTCTGGCCGGGCACGTCCCAGTACCGGAGTGCCTCGCGAAACTCATCCCAATTCTGGGCCCGGTTGAGCATGAGCAGGCTCTTGAAGATGGTGCCCGGCTCGAGGCCGGTCCATGAGAAAGCGAGCGGGTCCCAACCGTACGCCCATTCGTCTTCTGTCCCCCCGGCCACATCGTTGATGATCGGACCGTGGCGGGTGATCCGCACGTTAACGATCTCCGGCTCGTCCTGCCCGGCGACCACAATCTCCTCTCGAACGATCTGCATGTCTTGCCACTGGCCCTGATACTCAACTTGATTCGGGTTGTCCGGGTTTTGGCGCTCGGCGAAGAAGTCCACCACGTCCGGCCCAAGGTTTGTGAGTCCCCAGGCGATCCGCTCGTTGTGTCCGAGCACGACGCCTGGCGCTCCCGGGAACGATGCTCCGACCACATTGATCCCACAATCAGTTCCGACCGGCTCGCAGTGCAGTCCGATCGCGTACCAGATCGAGGGCATCTGGATCCCGAGGTGGGGGTCGTTGGCGAGCAGCGCGGCGCCGGTGGTGGTGCGCTCACCGCCAATCACCCAACTGTTGCTGCCGACCTCAAACCCATCCCCTGGCAGAATCGGGGTGTAGGCCGCTTCCGGGACGGCCCGCAAGGAGGCCTCGGAGAGCGGCGAGCCGACGATCAACGGGTAGTCGGGGTCGTAAGCGGGCATGAGGATCGGAAGTGCCGCGGCCCCGAGACGAGCGGCGATGTGGGCTCGCGTTAGCTCGATGGTTCGCCTTCCCCCCAGTTCCCAGGCCAACACCTTTCCCCAGCTGAGCGTGTCGAACGGGGTCCAGGG
>CAYHSI010000146.1:0-5674 GCA_964359225.1 uncultured Anaerolineaceae bacterium | reverse complement strand
CGAGTTAGCGTGTCAAGCACGGTTCAGCGCGAAGCTCAGCAGACCTGCAAATCACCGTCCCCGCGGCTCGGCCCGAAGCTCCGCCCAGATCGCCGATCGCCGGCGCGCGCCTTCGGCCGTAAGCGGCATGCCGTACTCCAGACGGGCCATGAGTTGTTCGGAGGGGTAAGTGGCGGGATCGGTTCGAAGTTGGGCTCCGAGCTGTTTGAAGGCTGAGGCGTTAGGCGTGGCGTAGCGGGTGTACCCCGCTTCTCGGGCGGCAACCGTGGGTCGAAGCTGATAGTCGATAAAGTTGTGGGCTGTCTCCGGGTTTGCGGCCCCGGCCGCGATCGCCCAGTCGACCTCCCAAATCTGGGAACCCTCCTCAGGGATCACATAGGCCAAGGGCAGGCCGGCGGCCTTCAAGGTAGCAGCATCCCCGTTCCATCCCAGCGCGAGTACGACCCGTCCGGACTCGAGCAGCGGCCGGTAAGCAGTCTCGAAATAGCCGACAAACGGTTTGAGTCGAAGCAGTTCCTGGCGAGCCTGCGCTAGGGGTTCATCGGCCTCGGCATTATAGGAATGCCCTCGCAGCTTGAGCGCCGCCCCGATTACCTCACTCTGCGAGTCCAGAACGCTGACCCGGCCCGAGTGTCGCTCGGCCAGCTGCCAAAAATCGGCCCAGGAGCGGGGAGATTCGGTGATCGTGTCGGTGCGGACCATGTATCCGGTCGTACCCCAGTCCTTGATCACACTGACCTCGCCGTTTGGGTCGTGGGGCCGGCCAAGTTGAAATTCGGGAGCCAGGTGAGACAGATTGGGCAGCCGGCGCTTGTCGAGGGTCAGCAGCAATCCTTCGCTCTGCAGCTGCCGGACCGCGTAATCCGGAGGGCATAGCAGATCGGGGGCCGGGCCCGGGCCTCGCATCCGGGCAAGCAGCTCGTCCGCGCTGGCGACGATCTCGAGCTCGAGGGCCAGGTCGAACTCAGCCTCGAACTCGGAGATGCCGTCCGGACTGAGGTAGTCTGGCCAGGTGAGCAACCCGAGCACTGCGTTCATATACGTTCACCGTGGCGCGGACCCCAGCCGGGCATCAGTGTGCCGAGAAGACGACCTGGCCGCTCACAACGGTGAGTTCGACCGGAATGTCTTTGATCTCGTTCACATCAACCCGCAGTGGATCGTCACCCAGCACGACCAGGTCGGCCAGCTTCCCCGTTGAGAGACTGCCCTTATCCTGCTCTTCGAATCCGAGCCGAGCGCCGTTCAACGTGAAGAGGCGCAACGCGGTCAGCGGATCGACCCGCTCCGCCGGATTCGAGTGATTCACTGCACTGTGGACACCCAGCAACGGCCGGAGCCGAGTGACCGGCGAGTCCGAGCCGGCGCCCACCAGCAGCCCGGCTTCTACGAGCGTGCGGATTGGGTCGACCCTGGCCGCGCGGTCCATGCCAATCACCGGGGGATAGAACTGATCGTGGCGCCAGAAGTGGTTGAAGGCGGGCTGGATCGAGAAGGCGACTTCGAGCCGCTTGGCGCGCTGAATCTGGGAAGGCGTGATCAGTTCGGCATGCTCGATGCGATGGCGATGGTCGGGCCGCGGCCGATCGGCCAGCACAGCTTCGAAGGCGGTCAACGCCTGCTCGACCGCCCCGTCGCCCACGCAGTGCGCGCAGATTTGCAGCCCCGATTGATGGGCCTGCCGGAAGAAATCGAGCAGCTCAGCGTCAGTGAAATACGACGATCCGCGGCCGCCGGCCTCATCCGGATACGGCTCTAACAAGCGGGCCGTCCGAGGCGTGAACGCTCCGTCTAGTGCACAGGCGCTGCAGCCGCCGATTCGGGGCAGCCCGAGGTCGAGGGCCGCCTCGACCTGGCGGGTCTGGTAGTAGACCAGAATGTGCGGAGCAGCATCCGAACTTCGACTTAAGAGCCCCTTCACTCCCGGGTCGTCGGCAGGCAGGGCCCCATCCAGGGCATGAACCGTCGTCAGTCCGGCCTCGACCGCCTCCCGGCAGGCGGTCTCGATGATCCGCTCGTACCCAATTTGCTCGGCGAATCGCTGGTCGGCCCGGTCCGAGGCGAGACGGTTGGCCTCCGCGATCAGGATTCCGGTCGGTACACCGCCAATATCGCGCAGCAGCCCGTCCGTCGATTCGGGAATTGCGAGGCTCTCGAGCGCCCGGCTGTTGGCGGCGCTGACATGGCCGGTCCGCTCGCCGACGAAGATCGGTCGGTCAACGGCCACCGCATCCAGCTCCAGGCGATCTGGCAGCCGACGCTCCGCTCCCTCTAATAGACCCGCCGTCAGGCCCTGGGCCATGATCCACTCGCCGGGCCGGGTGCCGTCGGCCGCCTGGCGGAGACGAGCCAGCGCATCCGGCAGCGTTCGGACGGGGGTCAAGTCGACCAGAAAGTGGGCCATGCCGGTCGCAATGAAGTGGACGTGCGGGTCGATAAACCCGGGCAGGCAGGTCCGACCCTTGAGATCAATCACCTCACCGGCCGCGCCCAATTCCTGCCGCAGAGCGCGGCTGTCACCGACTCGAGCAATCCGATCCTCTTGGACAAGCAGAGTGTCTGCGACCGGAAACGCGGGGTCGAGCGTAATCAGCCGGCCCCCGGTCAAGGCCAGGGTGGCGGGCGCCCCCATCCCGTCAGTCGACGAGCACGCTGGTGCTCATCGGAGACCACTCCACCGTGACCGATTGGCCGGGCTGGAAACCCGGATCGCCGGCCGCGGGCGCCTGGTTTTGTTCCCTTACCATCACCTGGACCCCGTTCTCGGTACGAACGTAGTACAACGTGTCGTCGCCAACGAAGATCACCTCGTGAACCCGCCCGCTGAGTCGGTTGGCCGGCCCAGGCTGTGCCTTCAGACTCATTCGCTCAGGACGAATGGCCAGGGTCACGGCCTGGCCTGTCGCAAGCGCAGGGGATGCCCCCGCGAGCAGGTTGCCCACCCCTTCGACTTCCACCGTGGCCATCTCTTTACTCACGGAACGCAGCACGCCCTGCAGGAAGTTTGTGGTGCCGATGAAGTCGGCCACGAAGCGGGTCGTCGGCCGCTCGTAGATCCGGCGCGGTTCATCGACCTGCAGGACCAGCCCCTTGTGCATCACCGCGATCCGATCCGACATCGTGAGCGCTTCCTCCTGATCGTGGGTCACATAAATGAAAGTGATACCAACTTCCCGCTGCAAACTCTTCAATTCGAGCTGCATTTCTTTGCGTAGCTTCTGATCGAGTGCGCCGAGCGGTTCATCGAGGAGCAACACCGCCGGGCGATTGACCAACGCCCGAGCCAGCGCCACCCGCTGCTGCTGTCCGCCGGAGAGCTGGTTTGGCTTGCGCCGCTCCAAGCCGGGCAAGCGAGTCATGCTCAAGGCCGCGGCAACTCGCTCCTTTATCTCCGCCACCGGCCGTCGCCGCACCTGCAGGCTGAAGGCGACGTTGTCGAACACCGAAAGGTGCGGGAAAAGAGCGTAATTCTGGAAGACCATATTGACGTTGCGCCGGTTGGGGGGCAGGTGCAGAACCGGTTCCCCCACCAGCCGGATCTCGCCGCTGCTCGGCTGCTCGAATCCGGCGATCATGCGCAGGGTAGTCGTCTTGCCGCAACCAGACGGTCCCAGCAAGGAGAAGAACTCGCCCTGTGGGATTTGCAGCGAGATTTCGCGAACGGCGTCGAAGTCCTCAAACCGCTTCGTGACCCGTTCGAGTTCGACGGCGAACTGGCTCATGTCCCGGCCTGTACCGCAGCCAGGCTCGCCGGCGCGGCAGCTCCGGCCTCGCTTGCCCGCCGGCCGAGGGAGGCGGCCGACCCAGCCCGCTGCACCCACTCCGCAATCACGACCAGAGTGAGCGAGACCAGCATGACTACCATTGCCAGCGCCACGACCTGAGGGAAGCGGTTGGCGAAGCGCAGTTGGCCGACGATGAATACGGGCAGAGTGGGATCCCGCCCAATGAGGAACGAAGTTAGCACGAACTCGTCGAAGGAGACCGTGAAGGCCACCAACCAGGCCGCCAGCATTCCTGGTCAATCAGCGGTAGGATCACCCGTCTCAGGGTGTAGGCGTAGCTGGCTCCCAAGTCTTCGGCGGCCTCCTCCAAGTTCGAGGGGAATCCCACCAGACGCGCCATCACGATCAGCAACGTGTAAGGCAAGCTGACCACGGTATGGCCGATGGCGACCGTCGCCAGCGAACGCTGGATGTCGAAGGCCGCGAACAAAATCAACAATGCCACCCCCAAGATGAGGAAGGGTACCAGCAGAGGCATCAAGGCAAGCGCGACGAAGGCCAGTTTGCCTTTGATGTTAAACCGCAACACCCCGATGGCGGCCGCGGTTCCCAGAGTTGTGGCTGCCAGGCTGCTAAAGAGGGCAACCAGTGCGCTGTTCCGAACCGCGTTCAACAGCACGCTGTTGCCCAGCATGTCCCGGTACCAATGCAGTGTCAATCCTCTTAGGGGAAAGGCGAGAGTCGTCCCATCGTTCAAGGAGAAGAGCACCAAAACCCCAATTGGAAAGTAGAGCAGGAGCACCAACCCCAGGTAATAGATGGACAGAAAGGGGAAGACTCGCCGGGACACGGACTACTCCAGAAAGCGTCGCAAGTCGATCAAGCGAGCCACCAGAGCGGTCAATGCCAGCACCCCCACCAGCATGATCAGAGCCATGGCTGAGCCCAAGGGCCAGTTGATGCCACTCCCGAAAAAGATTTGGATGATGTTTCCGATCAGGCTGCTCCGGCTGCCGCCCACCAAGACCGGGGTTACATACTCGCCCACGGTGGGGATGAAAACCATCAAGAAGCCGGCGATGACTCCGGGGAGGCTTAGCGGCATCGTTACCCGGACAAACGAGCGCCAGGGAGTGGAACCCAGAATCGCAGCCGCTTCCAGCAGAGATCGATCGATCCGCTGCAGGCCGGCATAGATGGGCAGTGCCACAAATGGGATCCACACATAGGTGAGGGTAATGATGACCGTCACTCGATAGAGACCGATGGCAAACGGCTCCCCAGCGCCGAATGAGTCCAGCAGCAACACCTTGGAATTCAGGGCATAGAGCCCGGTCGTTCGGAGAATAATCCTCCACGCGATGATGCGTAGAAGATAGCTGGTCCAGAAGGGAATGATCAGCAAGGTCAAGAAGAGGGGAGCCCGTTTACCGGCGCGGAAGACAAGGAAATAGGCCAAGGGGTATGCCAGGATGGTACTCATGGCAGCGATCACGAACGCCACCTTCACCGAGGTGCCCAGCAGTGGAAGGTAGCCCTCCCCCTCCAGAATCGTGCGGTAGTGCTGCAACGTGGGAGTCCAATCAAGGGTGAATAACCCGCCGCTCATGTTGGGCCTCAGGCTGTAGATGGCCATAAGGAGCAGGGGGGCAACGAAGAAAAGCAACAGCCAGCCCCAAGGCGGACCAATCAGGGCCCAGCCAGCGGGTTGACGCTTCAACGTTTCATTCCTTGGGTAGGCAAGATGGGGCCGCCTCCCCCGCTACTAGGAAAGGACGGCCCCAAGCCCGATGTGCGCGCGTTCGCTTTCGAGGCAAGGACCGCTAAGGCGCGGCCTTCACCTCCGCCCACATCTGAGAGTAGATGTCATGCTCGTCGCGGGAGATCGCGACCGTGAAGTTGGTGCGCTCGATGATGCTCGGGTCGTCAAGGGAGAGAGCCTCGACCAG
>CAYHSI010000145.1:0-5675 GCA_964359225.1 uncultured Anaerolineaceae bacterium | reverse complement strand
GTGATCTGGGCCGGGGTGGTCGCCTCGTATCCGGATCTGCTGACCCGCTGGCGGCGGCCGCCGACCGGTGGGCTGCAACCTACTCCCCGTCCGGGGAGCTGGCGGAGTTCACTCGCCGAGACCTATGGTTCCCCGGATGAGAATCCCTCGTTCTGGGCCTCGATCTCGGCCAATTCCTACCTGGTCGATCTCTCCGGACCGGTCCAGCTTCATCACGGGACCGCCGACACCAGCGTTCCGCTCGAGTTTTCGGCAATTCTCTACGAACAGATTCTAGAAATCGGAGGAACGGTCGAGTACTACGAGTATCCGGGGGACAACCACAACCTGTCGAACTACTTCACGACGGCCATGCAGCGGTCGATCCAATTCTTCGACCGCTACGTTAAGGGACCGACCGGCTAGGATTCACCCTCCACCCGATCCGGCATCCGCGCCAAGCCGCGCAGGCCCGCCGGCCCCGTTACCAACTCTGGCTCCGCGGGGGCTGCAATTTCGGTGCGGCGATGCTTCCAGTTGACGAACCCAATTCCGGTCAGGACCAGAGCGACTGCGAGGATCAGACTCGCAGATAGCGTCTCGCCCAAGAATATGACCCCGAGGATGACTCCGATCACCGGCATGGTGTAGGTCACCACCGATGTGCGGGTCGAGCCCCACTCGTTGATCAAATAGAAGTACAGCAGGTAGGCCAAACCGGTGCCCAAGAACCCAAGCCACAAGAGGGCGATCCAGGTCAGGGACAGGCTCGGAAGTCGCAGCGGCGATTCAATGGCCAGCGCGCCCACCCACAGCATCAAATCCGAGAACAGCACGACCAGGGTCGCCTGGGAAACCGGCGGCTGACCGCGGAACCGCTTCCGGGTGAGAGTGAGCCCCGTGGCGTAGCTCGCGGACGCGGCCAGGACCGCCAGCTGGCCAAGCGCGTTCCCCTCCAGGATCCTTTCCAAGTCGAAGTTCTGCCCGACCAGGATTGCCACTCCACCGAAGCCGATCAGGAGTCCCAACGTGCGTGGCAGGGTGATTCGCTCGTCCTGCAGCCAGAAATGGGCGATGACCAGGGTAAATAATGGAACGGTTCCATTGAGGATCGAGGCCATTCCCGAGTCGATCCGAGTCTCCCCCCAGGAGATCAGGGTGAATGGCAGGGCCGTATTAAACAAAGCCAGGACCAGGTAGGCGGGTAGCTGCTTGCGGCTCAACCGCAGCGGCTGTTTTGTCAGCCGGCCCGCGATCAGCAACCCAATCACCCCAAACAGCAATCGCAAAGCCACCAATCGGAACGGCCCCACTTCCTGGACGGCGATCTTGATCCACAGGAAAGACGACCCCCAGATCACACTCAGGGCTCCGAATGCGAGCCACGCTCTTGATTTCATGACCTTCCCGACCTCTATCTAAGACTCCCCATCGCTTCCGCCGTGAGATTGGTCAACCTGCCCAGCTCCGATGGTGTGGATACGGCTAGATTATAGTTAGGTGAAACGCTGAAATCCATATGATTGCTAAGGTACTTGACCAGATGCACAAAATGATGTAAGATCACGAGCACCTATGACCTTAGATCATGAGAAGCTGCTAGATCCCACCGGATGGCAAATCCTGCTCGAATTGGAGGCGAACGCTCGGCTGTCTTTTGCCGAGCTCGGGCGGCGGGTCGGCCTGTCACTGCCCGCGGTCGCGGAGCGGGTCAGAAGGATGGAAGATGCCGGCATCATTACCGGCTACCAGGTCCTGCTAGACCCAACCAAGGTCGGCCGACCGATCAGCGCCTTCGTCCGGATCCGATTACACGACCACATCACCGGGGCGCGGCTCGAGCAGCTTCTGGCAGAGCTGCCGGAGGTGCTGGAGGGTCACAACCTGACCGGGGACGACTGCGCCATCGTGAAAGTCGCCGTTCCGAGCATTCCAGACCTCGAACAGGTCCTCCAACAATTGAAGGCCTTCGGTCAGACTACAACCTCGATCGTGCTCTCTTCGTTTGCCCACAAAGGATTGGCCCACGCTGGCGATCGATCTGCGGCGAACGGCCAGCTGTCCGCGAATGGGGAGTTCGTCCGCGAGGTCGTTCGCTAATCCGGCTCTAGCGGCAAATCAGCACCGGCACTTCCGCTTTCCGCAGCACTTTATCCACCGCGCTTCCCAACGCGAATTCCAACAGCGGGCTCAGGCCGTACCCTCCCATGAGGATCAGGTTGCACTCGTGCTCCCGCGCCGCGGCCAGGATCGCCTCGTCGACTGGGCCTGCTCTCAGCTCGGTGACCGGGTTTACTTCGTGGTCCCGCGCGTACTCGGCGGCCCGCTCCAGAGTGGCCTCGCCGACCCGCTCCCCTTCCTGCACAGTTAGAACGACCAGCGGAATCTTCCAGCGGCCGGCCAGGTAGGTCGCCAGATACAGGGCCTCTTCGGACTTCGAACTTCCGTCGAAGGCCAGGAGGGCCCGATCAAGTGTCGTGGCCGCTCCCGGCACCGCCAGGACTGGTCGCGGACAGCTTTGCACGATGGTGCGGACCCCCGACCGCAGCCTCGCAAGCGGCCGCGGTCCGGGTGGGTAGGAAAGTTTCAAGATCACCAGATCGGCCCAGCGGGCACGATCGATGATTCGGGTCGCAATCTCGCCCACCTCGATCGCAAACCCAGATGGAACTCCGGCCGCCTGGGCCCGCCGCTCAAACTCGAGCTGGATTTCCCGGGCGGACTGGCGCTGCAGATCCGTGTCAGGCGACAGGACATACAGCCCCAACAATCGGGCGCCTTCGCGTTGGGCAACCAGCACCGCCTGATCGAAGGCGCTCCAGTCATGCCGCGCCCCGCCGACTGGAAGCAGGATATTGAGGGTGAATCCCGCCCGCTCGTGGGTGGCCAATACGGCTTCCGGCCATTGTGCCGGGGCCGGGGCCGGCACCCAGGGAGCCAGCGTCAGCGCGCCGACAATTCGTTCAATAAACCGGGCGACGACCCGCCGGAAGCGGCGCCCGGCCCGGCCCGCCAGATCGACCGCCGCAGATTCCGGCCGAATTTCCCACCCGAGGGAGCGTTCGAGGTCGGCCTGATGCTGCGCAATCCAGACATAGAGGTCGGCTTCGGTGCGGTCCGGGAACTCCCGCAGCAGGCCGATCCGTCGAATGGAATGCACGGCCGGGAGGTAGATTCGGTCAAACCAACTGCCGACAACTTCTGCGTCGCCTACTCCCCCGGGGTGCTGCAGCCGCAGGCTGTGACGGTGAGCTTCGATTTGCCCCGCGAGCACCTCATATCGACCGGCGGCAGTGACGGTGAGATCCTCGGCCAGACGGATCTCGTCCAGGCGGGTGCGTTCGAGGAACTCGGCCTGTTCCGCCTTGATGATCAGCTCATCCGGCTGCACATCTGGACTCAAGGGGACCTTGGTCTGGACTTCTTTGACGTAGGCCTGAATGTGGCTCGCCCCAAGCTCGCGGGCGACCGATACTCGGTGGTTACCATCCAACACAAAGTGGGCCTGGCCCAGGCGGTAGACGTCGATTGGAGGCAGGCCGGCTGCGCCGTTCATGGCGACCTTGACCCGGGCCCAGCGGCCCTCGTCGGCCCGCTCCAGCGGCAAGAAATCTCGGGTGAAGTCCTTGTAACGCCCCATGCTTCCCACGATCGAATCCAGCGGGATGTCCTCGAGCTTCCAACCGGGGGTCTCCTTGGCTCTGAGCCTGTCCCTGACCTGCTCGTAAGAGAGTAGCTCTCGACGGCCGCCTCCCAGCCGGGAGAGGAGCTCCTGCAGGGCCGCCTTTCGGCGCGCCCGCCGGAAATCCATCACGGCCAGGGCGTAGGCTGCCCGGCTACCTTCGCTCACTCAGAACCCACTGACCAGAATCCGCCGCGGAGCATGCCCGGGCCGAGTAGGAATACAATCGTCCGGGGCCCGCCCCACGTTCCAATGGCTCCATGTTCAACTGGCTTCATGAGGGCTAGATTGTAGATGAAGATCCTGGCAATCAGCGATTTGGTGGATGAGCGGGTCTATTCGGAGCACATCCGAGTCAATTATCCGGAGGTCGAGCTCGTCCTCGGTTGTGGGGATCTTCCTCTGTATTACCTCGAATATGTCGCCTCAATGCTCGATCGGCCGGTGCTCTACGTTCGCGGCAACCACGACGCCCCTTATGAGGAGGCTGCGGATGGTCGGCAGCGAACGGTTGCCGAAGGTTGCCTGCCGATCGACGGACGGGTGGCCCGAGTATCGGGGCTGACCTTCATCGGGCTCGGCGGCTCGCGCCGGTATTCGCCCGGCCCTCCGTTTCAGTTCAGCGAGGGCCAGATGCGCCGCCGGCTGGCCGCACTGCTGCCGCGGCTGGCGATCAATCGGATGCTGCACGGGCGCTTCGTCGACGTGGCGGTGGCCCACGCCCCACCCTACGGGATTCATGACGCGAACGACCCGGCCCATGTCGGCTTCCGGACCTTTCTCAGCCTCATGCGCTTGTTCCGGCCGCGGCTGCTGCTGCATGGTCACGTCCACCAATGGCGGCATGACCGGCCGATGCGCTCGGTCTACCGAGAGACCGAGGTTGTGGGAGTTTTCCCGGTCCGAGTCATTGAGATCCCCGATCGATAGGGTAAAGTTTGGTTGTGAAAGATTGCACTATTTGTGAACCGGAAGGAACTGCCTGGGGCCGAGGGGGTTAAGCCTGAATTGGGATCGTGAACTTCAGCGTATTCCCTGGGCCGGGCTGGTTTTCGACCGCCAGTTTGCCGCCGTGGGCCTCGACGATCAAGCGGGCGACGTAGAGTCCCAACCCCTTCTGTGTGCGCGCAGCGCCGGCGGCGCGCCCAAAATCCTCAGGCCTTTCAATTAACTTTAGGAGCCGCTCCGCAGCCTCGGCCGGGCCGTGGTCGATGATCTCGATCGCGACTCCATTGTTTTCGGATTCAGCAAGAATGACCACCTGGGATCCGACATCTGAGACCGTGATGGCGTGCTCCGCCAGCCGGAACAGGACCCGCTTCAGCCGCGGCCGATCGCCCTGAACTAACAACGCCCGCTCGGCGCTGATGTGGACCAGGGTGATGCCTCTGGACTCACCATACTGGCGAAGGTTCTCGACCGCCTCGGCGACCAATGAGTTGAGCTCCAGCGGCTCGGGACTGAGCAGCAGCCCGCTGCTCTCGACGCTGGAAAGATCCTCCAGATCATCGACGGTTGCGATCAGCCGTTTGGCATCCAGCGCCGCCCAGGACAGGAGTTCGAATTGCTGGGGAGCTTCCTTCACCTTCCCGGAACGAAGCAGCTCGAGCGAGGCGGAGATCGTGTGCAACGCGCTCCGAAGGTCATGCGAGATTCCATCCACCAGCGCCTCGCGGCCCCGGCTCAGATTCCCAAGTCTGTCCTCCGCCTGGTGGCGGGCCTCATCTATCTTGACAACCCGGCCTCGCAAATCGATTAGCTGGCCCACCGCCACGCCCATGAAGATCAGCAGCGCAGTGCCGAGAATTCCGGTCGGGGTCTGGAAGAGCGCGTCCCAGCCGGAGTGCCCGGTCAGGTTGAGCAGAAAGGTGTTGAGCGGAGCCATGATGAGGGCGGTAAACAGGCCGCCCCGCGAGCCATGCGACTGCCCGGCGGCGATGACCGGGAGCAATGAAAGGATGGGGGTTGCTTCACCGATCTTGGGGTAGATGAGGAACCCCAGCATGTAGGCGAT
>CAYHSI010000144.1:0-5697 GCA_964359225.1 uncultured Anaerolineaceae bacterium | reverse complement strand
GAGCCCGCGGCCGGTCATCTTCCCAACTGGCACTCCGCAGGCGGCCACCACCGGTTCGACAACCAAAGTCGTCTTGTCGCCCACCCCACCGGTCGAGTGTTTGTCAACCGCCAGCGGCACGACCTGCGAGAGGTCCAGCCGGTCGCCCGAGGCGACCATCGCCAGGGTCAGGTCGGTCGTCTCGCGGGCGTTCATCCCTCGCAGCAGCACCGCCATCGCCCAGGCGCTCGCCTGGTAATCGGGGATCTCGCCTCGGACGAATCCAGCCACGAAGAACTCGATCTCTTCTTTCGTGAGCTCTCCGCCGTCACGCTTCTTGGAAATGACGTCAACCGCCCGCATGGGATGAGGATACTATAGGCTCCACCCGACTGCTATAATCCAGCCCCATGCCCAGGGCCGATCTGGTCCTCACCAATGCGCACGTCGTGACCATGGACGACCGTTTCCAGGTTTTCCGGGACGGCGCGCTGGCGATCTTGGACGGGAAGCTGGTCGCGGTGGGGCCGGCTCGTGAGGTTCTCGCAGCTTACCCGGGCTCCGAGCAGGTCGACTGCGGCGGCAAGGCCCTCATCCCCGGTCTGATCAATGCCCACACCCATGCCGCGATGTCCTTGCTGCGCGGAATGGCCGACGATCGCCGGCTAGATGTCTGGCTATTGGGCTATGTCATGCCGGTCGAGCGAGAGTTCGTCACACCTGACTTTGTGCGTTTGGGAACCTCGCTGGCCTGCGCCGAGATGATCCGCAGCGGCGTCACCTGCTTCGCCGACATGTATTACTTCGAGGAAACCGTGGCCGAGGCGGTCGCCGAGGCCGGGATGCGGGCGGGCTGCTCGCAGACGGGGCTGAAATTCCCGACTCCCGATGCCGAATCCTTCGAAGACGCCCTGCAGCGAGCCTCCGAGTTCATCCACCGTTGGCGGGGACATCCGCTGGTGGTGCCCTCGATCGCGCCCCATGCCGCATACACCAGCACACCGGAGATCCTGCGGGCCTGCACGGATCTGGCGGTCGAATTCGACGTTCCGCTGCATATCCACATCGCGGAGACTGCCCAGGAAGTGCAGGATTGGCGGAAGACCTTCGACATGCCGGTCGTGCCGTGGCTGAAGAAGCTGGGGCTGTTCGAAGCCAAGGTCCTGGCGGCGCACTGTGTCCATGTGGACTTGGGCGAGATCCACACCTTGCAGCATGCCGGCGCGGGAGTCTCCCATAACCCCTCCAGCAACCTGAAGCTCGCCTCCGGTTTTGCCCCGGTCACTCAGATGCTGGCGGAGGGCCTCAATCTCGGCATCGGCACCGATGGGCCCGCTTCCAACAACGACCTCGACATGTTCGAGGAGCTGCGGCTGGCCAGCTTCGTGGCCAAGATCACCTCTGGCGACCCGACCGCCGCGCCCGCCCGGACGACTCTGGCGATGGCGACCCGGCTGGGTGCCAGAGCCCTGCATCTCGGCCACCTGACCGGCTCGCTGGAGACCGGCAAGCAGGCCGATCTGGCGCTGGTCGACCTGGATACGCTGCATTCCTCTCCCCACTTCGATCACGACCCTGAATCCATTTACTCACGACTGGTGTATACGGCCAAGGCGAGTGACGTCACCGACGTTATGGTCGCTGGGCGTTGGTTGATGCGCGACCGGGAGCTGCTCACCGTCCGCACCGACGAGCTGCTCCCGGCGGCGGCCGAAATCGCAAAGCGGATCGACGCTTTCCTGATCGAGCTGGAAGACTCAGTCCTCTCGAAGTTGGTGGCGATCGGCGGCGCGGAACGGGAGGAGAGTTACGAGATTCAAATGAAGATGCGCTTGCCGGAGCCGAACTTGCTTCGGGAGACCTTGAGTTCGGATCGGTTGGAGATTGTGCGCCACGTCCACTATCGCGAGTTCGACATGTACTTCACGTTCTCTGACCCGCGCCAGGGAAGGCTGCGCTACCGAGAAGACGAGTTCATCGACGACAAGGGAGAGGTCTACAACGTGCGCTCCCGGCTGACCTTGATCGGGCCGGCTGCCGAGCGGGAGTATCCCCAATCGGTTCTGCTATCCCGCTCCCGCTTCATCGCCCCGGCTAATCACAGCGAGCGCTTCTACCGGGAGTATTTCACTCCGAGCGGCGAAATCGCAGTCCACAAAGACCGCTTGCGCTGGTTGGTCCGGTTTCACGGCCAGGAGTTCTTCATTAACATCGATCAGCTGCTGCAGCCGGCGGTCGAGGGCCACTTCTTGGAGATCAAGAGCCGGACCTGGTCGCGCGGCGATGCCGAGATCAAGGCCGGACTAATCTTGGAATTGCTGGAGATCCTGGGTGTCGAGGGGGTGTCCGAAGTCCGAGATGAGTACCCCGACCTGGTGACTATCGCTGGCTGAAGCGAGCCTGCCACTCGTAGAGCAGGTTCAGCGCCTCTAGCGGGCTGAGCGCCTCCAGTTCGAGCCGTTCGAGCTCCGCCAGGAGGCGGCTCTGGTCAGGAAAAAGCGTCAACTGACTGGGAGCGGCCGGCCTGCCCCCGGCGGCATCGGCCTGCAAGTTCATCAAGATTTCCTGGGCCCGATGGATAACTGCCCGCGGCAGCCCAGCCAATTCGGCGACATGGATGCCGTAGGACTTGTCTGCCCCACCCGGAATGATCTTGTGCAAGAAGACCACCTTCCCGCCCTCCTCCGACACCGCGACGTTGTAGTTGCGTACCGCCGGCAGGTTTTCGGCCAGCCGGGTGAGCTCGTGATAGTGGGTGGCGACGAAGGCCCGCGAGCGCAGCCGGGGATGGCTGTGGATGAACTCGACGACCGCCCAGGCGATCGACAGTCCGTCGTAGGTGCTGGTCCCTCTACCGATCTCGTCTAGCACCAAGAGGCTGGCCGGACCGGCATGGTGGAGCAGATTGGCGGTCTCCAGCATCTCCACCATGAACGTCGATTGTCCGGCATGGATTTCATCCTGGGTCCCGATCCGGGTGAAGATTCGGTCGACCACTCCGATCCGGGCCGCCCGGGCGGGCACGAAGCTCCCCATCTGGGCCATCAGCACAATGAGGGCGACCTGCCGCAGGTAGGTCGATTTGCCCGACATATTCGGGCCGGTGATCACCCGCACCCGCTCGCCCGGCTCGAGCACCGCGTCGTTGGGAACAAAACGGCGCCCGGCCGGCATGAATTGCTCGACCACCGGGTGGCGGCCCTCCCAGATCTCCAAGACCTCCCCCTCCACCAGTTCGGGGCGGACGAAACCCTGCCTGACTGCGGCTTCGGCGAGGGCCGCAACCGCGTCGAGCTTGCCCAGAGTGCGGGCGGTCTCGAGCAGCCGGGCGGAGTTGAGCCCCAGCTCCCGGCATAGCGTCCGAAACAGCTCGCTCTCGAGCTCAACGATTCGCTCCGCGGCGGTCAGCACCAGCGACTCGTACTCCTTCATTTGGGGGGTGATATACCGCTCGGCATTCACCAGGGTCTGTTTGCGAAGGTAGTCCTCCGGCACATGCGCGCTGTTGGCTTTCGTCACTTCGATGAAATAACCGAACACCTTGTTGTAGCCGACCTTCAGGGTCTTGATCCCGGTGCGTTGCCGCTCGGCCGTCTCCAACCCTGAGATCCAGTCCCGCGCCTGGCGCGAGGAATTGACCAGCTCATCCAGTTCCGCAGAGTACCCCGGGCGGATCAGCCCGGGCTGACCCAAGCTCAGCGGGGGATCGGACACCAGGGCGGTTTCCAGTTCCTGCAGCACCTCGCCGCAGGGGTCGAGGTTCGCAGCCAAGTCTCCCAGTGACCCGCCCTCCACCGTTTCTAAAACCCCGGGCAGCTCGCGCAGCGCTGATCGCAAGGCACTCAGGTCTCTCGGGGTGGCCACGCCGGAGGCAGCTCGATTGGTCACCCGCTCAATATCAGGCAGCCCATCCATCCGCTGCCGCAGCTCAGCGCGGCGGATCCCATCCTTGAAGAGCGCTTCCACCTGATCGAGCCTTGCCTCGATCTGGACTTTGTCCAGCCCCGGCTGACTCAGCCACTGGCGCAGCAGCCGGCGGCCCATCGGGGTGACCGTCTCGTCCAGTACCCCCAGCAGCGAACCTTTGAGTGCCCCGGTCCGGCGGGTCTCGGTTAGCTCGAGGTCATGGCGAGTGGCTGCGTCGAGCACCATGAAATCGGCCGTCGAGTAGGTCGAAAGCCTCGTGAGCGATGCGAGGGCGGTGGGCTGATTCTGGGTCAGATAGCCCAGAATCCCGCCGGCGGCCATCGTCGCCAGCGGCTTGCCTCCCAGTCCAAACCCTTCCAGAGAAGCCACCCGGAAGTGAGCCCGCAGCTGCTCTTCCGCCGTGCCTGGCTCGAACTGCCACGCGGGCCGAGGCGCGCGATGGCCCGGCAGCTGCTCGTCCAGCTCGAGGTTGTCTGGGTGGATCAGTTCGGCCGGGCTCAGGCGGTCCAGCTCCTGCCGCATGGCCTCGGTGCCGGCCACTTCAGTCGCGGCGAAATCTCCGGTCGTCACGTCGGCGTAGGCAATCCCAAAACCAGCCGAACTGCCCACCACGGCCGCCAGATAGTTGTTGGCGTCGCCGGGCAGCAGCCCGGCCTCGAGCACGGTCCCCGGAGTCACCACTCGCACGACTTCCCGCGGAAATAGGCCCCGCACCGGTCCATCACCAACCTGCTCGCAGATGGCGACGTGATAACCCTTCTCGATCAGGCGGGCCAAATACGGTTCCGCGGCATGGAAAGGAATCCCGGCCATCGGCACCCGAATCCCTTTCGCGATGTTGCGGGAGGTCAACACGATCTCAAGTTCCCTGGCGGCGATCTCGGCGTCGTGATCGAAGGTCTCATAGAAGTCGCCCAGGCGGAAGAACAGGATCGCATCCGGATACTGCCGCTTGATTTCCAGATATTGTTGGCGAACCGGGCTCAGCTTCATCTATCAGCATTCTACTGCGATCGTTCGAGATGGCCGTGATAGAATTCGACCCGCTCCTCTGAAGGTCTCTTCGCAGCTTACGCCCATTCGCTCAGGCCGATTGCTTCAATGCTTCTCCCTCGATTGATTCGGCCTGGCGTTCTCATCCTCCCAGTCCTGATTGTGGCCTGCAGCGGGCGCGACCCGTCGCCCCAAACCCTGCGCTACGGGCTTACCCTCGCTCCAACCGGAATCGATCCGCACATTAACGCCTCGGTCGAGCTGGGGATTCCCCTGACTTCAGTCTATGACACGCTCGTCTATCGGGATCCCGAGACCGGCGAGTTCGTCCCAGGGCTGGCGAGCAAGTGGGAAGTCTCGCCGGACGGCCTCAGCTATACCTTTAACTTGCGGGAGGATGTCCGTTTTCACGACGGCGAGCGCTTCGATGCCGCGGCGGTCAAGGCAAACATCGAGTACACCCTGAATCCCGACCACGCCTCCCAGAAAGCGGCTTCCATGCTGGGCCCACTGCTGGAGGTACAGGTGGTGGATCCATACACGGTCACGTTCCGCTTCGAGCGGCCGTTCGCCCCACTGCTCGACTCCCTATCCCAGGTCTACCTTGGCATGGCTTCTCCGCAGGCGCTGGCGACCTGGGGGCCGGGCGAGTATCAGTTCCACCAGGTCGGGACCGGCCCCTATCGGTTCGCCGAGTACGTCCAGGATGACCACCTGACTCTGCTGCGCAATCCCGACTATCGCTGGGGACCCGAGATCTATTCGTCTCCCACGGCCCAGATCGAGACGATCACGTTC
>CAYHSI010000143.1:0-5698 GCA_964359225.1 uncultured Anaerolineaceae bacterium | reverse complement strand
ATTTCACCCTCATCCCGGCATTCAGTGTGGCCGAAAACATCGCACTGTTCCTTCCGGATCTCGACCCGGTGATTGATCTGGACGATGTCTGCCTCCGCATCGCGGGGCTATCCGACCGATATGGTCTGCAGGTCGAGCCACGCCAGATGGTCGGGTCGCTGTCTGTCGGCGAGATGCAGAAAGTTGAGATCCTGAAGCTGTTGTTGTCAAACGCACGCCTGCTCATCCTGGATGAGCCCACTCGGGTCCTCGCCCCGCATGAGTTGGCCTCGCTGCTGAACGTGCTGCGCAATCTACGTGACGACGGATATGCGATCGTGCTTATCACTCACAAGCTCAATGAAGTGCTTGAGTGCGCCGACCGCATCACCGTTCTGCGTCGCGGCCGGGTGGCCGGAACCCTGCTGCGACGAGAGGCCAATGAGCAGAGTCTGATCGATCTGATGTTCGAGATGAAGCTCTCCGCCCCCGAGGTCGAGCGACGCCCGGCTGCCGAGGATCGATCGCCAGTACTGGAGCTGCGTGGGGTCAGCACGCGCGCACAGGGCACCGAAACGTCCTTGGTGAATTTGGAGTTGAAGATCTACCCCGGCGAGATCGTGGGCATCGCCGGTGTGTCCGGCAACGGACAGAAGGAGCTGGGCGACCTGATTCTCGGCGCTAAGCGCAGCCACGCCGGCACCAAGCTGCTCTTCGGCGAGGAGGTCACCCATGAATCGGTTCGCGCCTTGCGCAAACGCGGGGTGAGCTTCATTCCCGAAAACCCTTTGGTCATGGCCTCCGTCCCGTTCATGTCGGTCCTTGAAAACATGGCCCTGACCCGCACTCAGCGGTATGCCCGCTGGGGCGGCATAAGAATTGGTTGGGGAGCTGTACAGGAGGATCTCGCCCAAGCATCGGCCGGACTGGGCTTTTCGCTTCCGGTCTTTGCACCTGCAAAGTCGCTGTCGGGCGGCAATCTGCAGCGAATGGTCATCGTTCGAGAGATGGCTCAACATCCGAAACTGATCATCGCTTCATATCTCACGCGTGGTTTGGACTTGCAAAGCACCTTTGCCGCCCGCAAAGCATTGATCCAGGCCCGAGACGAGGGTTGCGGGGTGTTGCTCATTTCGGAGGATCTCGAGGAGCTTTTCACGCTCAGCGATCGCCTGATTGTGCTCCACGGCGGAAGGATTGTGGGTGCTTTCAGACCCCAAGACACCACCATACTCGAGGTGGGTCATCTGATGACGGGATCAGAGGTTGAACCTGGGGTCAATGTCTGATTCCATGAGGCTCTCCGCATCGTTTCGAGGGAAGGCCTGGAGCGCCTTGGTTCGCTATGGCGTCATGATCGTGTTCGCCTTCCTGCTCTTCGGCATCATCTTGCTGATTGCCGGCAATGACCCAATCCAGTCGTATCGAGACCTCTTTGGCTCTACCCTGGGCAGCGCCTACGGTCTGTCTGAGGTTTTTGTCGCCATGACCCCCATGCTGCTTACAGCCCTGGCCGTGGCCTTGCCTGCTCGGATTGGATTGATCAATGTCGGGGTTGAAGGCCAGCTCTACCTGGGGGCCGGCCTCGCCACTTGGGGCGCGCTCGCCTTCGGTGATCTGCCCGCATGGCTATTGCTGCCCTGGATGATCGTGTTGGGGATGATCGGCGGCAGCCTCTGGGCGTTGATCCCGGGCATCCTGCGAGCGCTGGGGCTGGTCAACGAGACCATCACCACCCTGCTCTTGAATTCAGTCGCCCCCCTGATCGTGTCCTTCTTCGTATTCGGTTTCTGGCATTCGCCCATGGACACCAACAAGACACCGAATTTTCCCCCAGCGGCGCGCCTTCCGACTCTGTTTGATACCCGCATCGACCTGAGTTTGGTCATCGCCCTCCTGCTGCTAGCCGCCTTCTGGCTGGCGATGAAGTACAGCCGGTGGGGCCTCGAGATGCGGGCGATCGGCGGAAACCCCCAGGCCGCGCTGCGCAATGGCATCCCACTGAAGACCTACCTGATCTCGGTTATGTGCATCGGAGGCGCGATGGGGGGACTGGCGGGGATGGCACAGGTTTCCGGGTTCTACGGCGTTTTGTTGGCCAACTTCTCCAGGGGCATCGGATACATGGGGTTCCTGATCAGCTGGCTGGCCGGCGGAAACCCTCTGGGCATTGTCCTGACCTCGTTCGGGGTGGCCATCATCACGAGCGGTGGGAGCCTCCTGCAGATTACCCGCGATGTTCCCTATGCCGTGATCAACATCCTGCTGGCTTTCACCCTATTCGTCGTGCTAGCCCGTCCGCAGCTCCCGGGTCGAAGGAAAACCGCGTGACACTCCTCGCGGTTCTGGGCGTCCTCTCAAGCGCCATCTACTCGGGGACTTCCCTGCTTTACACGACACTCGGCGAGATCTTCGATCAGCGCTCGGGGATCGTAAATCTCGGGCTCGAAGGCGTGTTGCTTGTCAGCGCTTCAGCCGGATTCGCGCTGACCTCAATCACCGGCAACCCGTACCTCGGCGTTATGGTTTCGATGCTGATCGGCGGCGTGATGAACCTGAGCCTGGGCTATTTGACCGTAGCCCGCCGCGCCAACCAATTGGCCAGCGGTCTGTCACTGATGTTCTTCGGCTTCGGTGTGAGCGCGTGGATCGGGAGACCCTACGTGGGCGCCAGGATCAATGGGCTCCCCAGACTTCCGCTCCCGGGGCTTTCCAACCTTCCAGTTCTTTACAGCTCACTCTTTCGGTTCGACTTCCTGATCTACCTGGCGATCCCTGCAGCCGTCTTGGTGTGGTGGCTGCTTTTCCGAACCCGTTGGGGGCTGGGACTGCGGGCGGTGGGGGAAAGCGCCGATATCGCCTTCGCTTCTGGTCGTGATCCCCGTCTGATCCGATACCAAGCGCTCTTCGTGGGCGGCTTGTTTGTCGGCCTCGGCGCGGCTCACCTTTCGATCGCCTATGCCATGAACTGGACCGAGTACATGACCGCTGGGCGCGGGTTCATTGCGGTTGCCCTGGTGATCTTTTCGAAGTGGCATCCATTGCGAGCGATCGCGGGCGCGCTGCTCTTCAGCGCTGCGGTCGCCTTCCAGCTTCTACTGCAATCGAGTGGGGCCCAGATCTCACCATTTCTGCTGAGCACGATTCCTTACCTTGTGACCATCCTCGTACTCATGCTATGGGGAGGCACCCGTCGGCACTCTGCTCCTGCAAGCCTGGGGCGGGTCTATCTCGGCACCGAGTAGGAAAGGAGAGTGGAGGATTGTATTGAAACCTGGCAATAGCGAGCTAGGGATGAGCATGTGATTCGGCTGATGTTCTGGGAACCGAGATGAAAGGAGACGAAACCATGAGAGTGAAAACCTTCTATGCCAGGTTGGCCGGGCTCTTGATGACCGCGCTGGTGCTGTCGGCCTGCGCCCAAGCTGCGCCAACGACCGAGGCCCCCGCGGCCCCTCCGGAGGAACCGGCCGTTGAACTAACCGTTGCGCCGCCGGTTGCACCTGCGGTGGAAGAGCCGTGCCTCATCATCGGCGCGCTGTACGGCGGGCCGATCACGGATGCTGGATACAACCAGGCGATGTACGAGAGCGTCCTGGCGATCAAGGAAAACATATCCTGCGTGGAGATCATCGAGGCCGAAAACGTCCCCGAAGAGGCGGGCGCGACCTCGACCATGGAAAACATGATCCAACAGGGCGCCAAACTGATCATCGCCACTGCGTTTAACCATCAGTACCCGGCCCTCGAGCTGTCGGCGAAATATCCGGATGTGATCTTCGAGCACGCCGGCGGGTGGGAGATGGGACCCAACTTTGCTAACTTCTTCGGCGAGCCTCCGGATACCTGGTACATGATGGGGGTGGCCGCTGGGCTGATGACCGAATCGAATCAGCTGGGCTTTGTCGCCGCCTTCCCGTTGGGCTGGACGTTGACCTTCATCAACGCCTTCGAGCTGGGTGCCCAATCGGTGAACCCCGACGCAGAGACCACGGTGACCTACACCTTCAGTTGGGGTGACGCGGCCAAGGAAGCCGATGCGACCAACTCGCTCATCAACCAGGGGGTTGATGTCATCACGATGCACGTCGATTCGCCCGCGACGGTCTTGTCGACGGCCGAATCGCGCGCCGTTTACTCGATCGGCTTTCAGTCGCTGGCCGCCCAGCAGTTTGCTCCCGAATACTGGATCTCGGGAATCGGCTACACGCTCGGTGACAAACTGACCTTCCTCGCCTCCTCAGTGCTGGATGGAAGCTGGACGCCAATCTTCCTTCGCTGCGGAATAGCCGATGGCTGTATGGCCATGGGGCCGTTCGGCCCCCAGGTTCCGGCGGAGGTCCAAGACGCGGTCAATCAGGCGAGAGCCGATATCGAAGCTGGAGGGATCGTGGTCTTCGCAGGCCCTGTCGTGGATCAGGACGGGAATGTGAAGATTCCCGAAGGCGAAGTCTTGACCCCCGACGTCATGGGCTCGGTGGACTGGTTCGTCCAGGGCGTGATCGGAAGTCCTAAGTAAGCCACCAGTGCCGAGCGCTCCGGTGGGCCTCGACCTCGAGGCCCACCGGAGAACTTTGGCATACCCATGCCGGAGGCATCCATTCATGGAGATTAAGCAAAAGATTGAGAAGGCCAACGCAGAAGCCGTACAACGCATGACGGAGGGAGAGCCGGTTCTGGTTGACATCGCTCCGGCAGGCGAGGTCATTCCCGGGTTGAAGGACAGGATGATTACCCACGCCGGGCCGCCCATCGAATGGGAACGAATGTGCGGAGCGCAGCAAGGGGCTATCATCGGCATGGTCCTGTATGAAGGGTGGGCGGCAAGCCCAGAGGACGCCCGCGCCATGCTCGAGCGGGGCGAAATCCGCCTGGAACCGAACCATCATCATGGCTCGGTGGGGCCGATGGCCGGCACGATCTCACCCTCCGCACCGGTCTGGGTGGTGGAGAACCGCACCTACGGAAATCGGGGGTTCTGCCGTCAGGTCGAGGGTCGGCAGCAATTCGGCGAATTTAGCGACGGGGCTTTGGCGGGTTTGAGGCTCTGGCGCGACCTGTGGGCACCCACATTGCGTGAAGCGCTCCACGCGATCGGCGGCCTGGAATTGAAACCGATCATCACCCAGGCCCTGCAGATGGGCGACGAGCTGCACAATCGTCACAACGCCTCCTCCAGCCTGTTCGCGAACAGAATGGCGGTGGCGATGGCGGAAGCCGGCATCCCGAAAGATCGAGCTCTCCCAACCCTGAAGTACGTCACGGGCCACAACCTACTTTTCCTTGGGCTGGCCATGGCGAGTGGGAAAGTGATTGCGGACCCGGCAAGGGATATCGAATGCAGCACGATCGTCACCGCCATGGCGCGCAATGGCACCGAATTTGGAATACGGGTCAGCGGCCTCGGCGATGACTGGTTTACCGCCCCGGCCCCGGCAGTTGACGGCCTGTTCCTGCCAGGCTACTCGGCCGAGGATGCCGGGCTCGATATGGGAGATTCGGCCATTACTGAAACTGTCGGCTGGGGAGCTTTCACCCTGGCCGGTTCGCCGGGGATCCTGACCCTCGTGGGCGGGACTTCGGAGGAGGCTCTGGCATACACCCGTGAAATGCGAAAGATCACCACTGCCCAGCACCCCACCTACCGCATGCCTGCCCTGGGCTTTGCAGGTACCTCCGTCGGCATCGATATTCGCAAGGTGGTGCAGTCGAACATCGC
>CAYHSI010000142.1:0-5760 GCA_964359225.1 uncultured Anaerolineaceae bacterium | reverse complement strand
TGAAGGGAAAGGCCTGCATCACAATCCAGTACTTGGCGGTCTCCAACAGCCAGATCACGGTGGAGGTGACGAGCACCATGAGCACGTCGCGGGGCGACCGCAGCGAGGCCAGTCCATCCAGGAACCGGCTCGTCAAACCCGCGACTCGCGATTGGAGGCGGGAAGGCAGCGGCAAGCGGCTCACCAGGGCCGCCCCCTGCTGTGGGAAGCGGGCGAACAACCCGAACACCAGCACCGCGGCGAGAAAGACGACCGATCCCAGAACCGCCACTGATCGGATGCTGCCCACCAGGCCGGCGTCGGAGGTTGCCCGGGCCAGCTCCGGCAGATTGAAGACGATGAACCCCAGCATCACCACCCCGTCGAAGCTGCGTTCGACCAGGATAGTAGCCAGCGAGCCGCTCATCGGAACGCCGTGTTTCCGGCGAAGAACATACGATCGTAGGAGTTCGCCTGCCCGCGCCGGGTAGAGATTGTTGCCCATGTAGCCGATGCACACGATCGGGAAGGCGGCTGTAGTGGAGACGTGCTTGAGTGGCCGCAGCAGGAAATGCCAGCGCCAGGCCCGGGCCCACACTGCCAGGAAGTAGACCGCGATCCCCGGAATCAACCAGCCATAGGCGGCACCCTGCGCCGCCGACCACACCTGATCCAGCCGCAGCCCGCGCAGCGCCAGCCAGGTGAGGCCCACGCTGATCCCGATGCCCAGCCAGAGTTGCCAGCGTTTCATGCGGATCTCATCCGGAAGCGCCCAAGGATACATTAAGCCCGGCTTGGCCGCAGTAGGAAACCGCGCTCAGGGGACCGAGAGTTGAACCGGGCAAGGTGCCTTGCGGGGAATCAAAAGGCCGAGCGCTCGTGTGACCATGCGCCCGGCCAAGGTTCGATCGGTGGCCCGCTTCAGCCTCCGATGTAGGACATCTCCACCTTCGGCAGATCAACCGTCGCAGCCGACCGAATCTCCGAATAGCGGTCGGTCCGGACCCGCCACACCGCGCCAATCGCGGCGTGGATCGCCTCGTCGGTTGCCCCACTGCGCAGCGGGCTGCGCAGATCGTGGCCATTGACCGCGAAGAGACAGGTATACAGCTTTCCATCCGCCGACAGCCGGGCCCGGCTGCAGTCGGCGCAGAAGGGTTGGGTCACCGAGGCAATCAGGCCGAGCTCGCCCGCCCCGTCCCGGTAGCGGTAACGGTTGGCCACCTCGCCCCGGTAATTGGCCTCCAGCGGCTCGAGCGGGAACTCGGCGTCAATCGTGGCGACCAGCTCGCGGGCCGGGACCACGTCGTCCAGCCGCCATCCGTTGGTGTGTCCCACGTCCATGAACTCGATGAAGCGCAGAATGTGGCCCCGTTCCCGGAAGTAGCGAACCATCGGCAGCACGCTGGACTCGTTCACCCCGCGCTTGACGACCATGTTGATCTTGATTGGACGCAGTCCGGCCTGCTCGGCGGCCTCGATCCCCCGCAGCACGGCTGCCACGCTGGCTCCGACGTCGTTCATGGCTTGAAAGACCGCCTCGTCGAGCGAATCGAGGCTGACGGTGATCCGCTGCAGTCCGGCCGCCTTCAGTCCCGCCGCTTTCTGGGGCAGCAGCAGCCCGTTGGTTGTCATCGTGAGATCGAGGTCGGGTAACCTAGCAAGCAGCGCCACCAACTTCTCGACTTCCCGCCGCACCAACGGTTCGCCCCCGGTCAGGCGGACCTTTCGCACGCCGTGCCGATGAAAGGCGAGGGTCAGCCGCTCGATCTCCTCAAAGCTGAGTAGGTCCTCCCTGGAGAGGAACTGGAAGTCCCGCCCGAAGACTTCCTTCGGCATGCAGTACACGCAGCGGAAGTTACAGCGGTCGGTGACCGAGATCCGGAGGTCTCGGAGCGGGCGGGCGAGGGTATCGGTAACCATGGGTTGATGAGCTACGCCCAGGCAGCCGCCCCCAATTGCGGACCGAGGCTGCCGGGCCGTGCGATTCTAACATGCGGGTTTCGCCGTTGCGTTCGCGGGAAGGTATAATCCGCCCCATCATGTCCGAGAACCCGATCGTCCCCGGCGGCGGTGTGGTTCAGGGCCTCGCTCAGCGGATCAAGTTGATCCTGCGGCTGCTGGCCGATCGGCGGGTCAACCCGTTGGTCAAGCTGATTCCGATTGGAACCCTGATCTACTTGGTGTGGCCCGATCCGATCTTCGGACCCATCGATGACGCGGCCGCGATCTGGCTGGGGACCTACCTCTTCGTCGAGTTGTGCCCGCCCGAGGTGGTACGCGAGCATCAGGAGTCGCTGACCTCGGTGATCGAAGGCCGGTTCCGGGAGGTGCCCGACGAAGAGCCTCCCAAGCAGGCCTAGGGCCTGGCCAAGCACAGACGGCGCCGGAGTGGCGCCGCTTTTTTTTTAATCCAGGTTCAGCTCTCCGGGGTGGGGGTGGGGCTGGGAGTGGGTGTCATGGGGCCGGTGAGCGTCCAGAACCGGATGATGACCTCATCCAACTCGCCTAGCAAACCCTGATCTTCGCCACGGTAGAAGGCCCGCAGTCCGCCGCCATTTCCGGTCGTCACTTTCACCAGCTCATCCCCCTGGAATTCGAGCAGTTCACCTGGGGTCGGGCGACCGCGATAGACCTCTTGGCCGTCGACCTCCACAATGACGAAGCCTCTCTTCTCGATCAAGAGTCGCAGGTCGACCACCCCGCTTAGCCCAGGCTCGATAGACACCGGAGGGGTCGGTGTTTCAGCCGAGCCGGCCGCGGCCGCCGGAGGCGTTCCTAGCGAATTTGGCTCCGCGGGCTCGGGCGTGAAGGTCGGGATCAGAAATGCGGAGGCAGCCTGGTTGCGCTCGCGCAGCGAGGCGGCCAGCCGGCCAAAGCCGGCAATCAGGACCGCCAGCACGGCGACACTCACGAAAGCCGCCACCAGCAGATCGGCGGAGAAACGGCGGGTCCGGACCCGGACCGTCGGGCGAGTGGGCGCCTCACTGAGGCGGTTCCGCCGGAAGGGGCCGGTCCGTTGGGAGTTGAGGACTTCGGAGTAGAGCTGGAGAATTGCCTGAGAGTCTAAGCCGAGATAGGTGGCGTAATTCTGCAGGAAGCCGCGGGCCTGTACCGGGGAAGGCAGCAGGTCAAGGTCGCCGCGCTCGAGGGCTTCAAGATAGTGGGCGCGGATCCGGGTGGAGCGTTCCGCTTGTTCCAGGGTCAGGCCGAGCCGGGCCCTGGCCTCGTGAAGTGTCTTGCCGATATCCTCCATCTGCCCTGCCCGACCCCCCAGGGATTATTCGGCGTCCGTCCCCTCTCCCTCCTCTTCCCGCCCATCCGAGCCTTCCGCCCGCTGAGCCTGCGGCTTGCGCCGGGTAGCTCGCTCTGCCTCGCCGGTTCGCTCTGCGTCCTTACGACTCGCTTCTGCTGCTTGGGCCTCCAGATCTGCCTGCAGATCGCTGAAGGAACCCACCGCCTCGGCCTGCTCGGGTTCGGCTTCCGCCTGCTCAAAAGCAGATTCGGGCGCCAGCTCCTCCCGATGGACGACGACTGCCAGTTCCGGGATCAGGTCGACCGTCAGTCGGACTTTGACTTTGTGGACCCCGATCGAGCGGATCGGTTCACCGATTATCTGACTGCGCTCGACGGCGATCCCTTTCCGCTGCTGGATGGCTTCGCAGAGCATCTGATGGGTTACCGAGCCGTACAGCCTTCCGGTCTCGCCGGCCTTCACCGGGAAATTGAGCTGCAATCCGTCGAGCTGGTTGAAGACTGCCGTCATCTCCTGATTGAGCTGAGCCCGCTGCACTTCGGCCGAGGATCGAATTCGGTCGGCCTGTTTGAGCGCCCCGGGGGTGGCCAAGGTCGCCATCCGTTGAGGGATCAGGTAGTTGCGGCCGTAGCCGTCGGCAACTCGCTTGACGTCGCCGGCCCGGCCCAACTTGTATACATCCTTCAATAGGAGGACTCTCATCGTGGTTCGGGTTTCCTTCCTTCAAAACTAGGGCGCCGATCGGATCGACGCCCAAGGGCCCCGATTGTACCAGAGCCGCCCTCAGGCGGGCAGCACCCGCTCCATTACCAGCGCATCCTCTCCGTCACGATAGTATTCGGGCCAGACCCCGACCTGGGCGTACCCGACCTGACGGTAAAGCGCCAGAGCTTGCTCATTAGAACGGCGCAGCGACAGCCGAATCCGGTCGGACCCCAACTGCTGCTCGCAGGCTGCCAGCAGCCGGCGTCCGATCCCGCGTCGGCGGTAGGTAGGATGCACCCCGATCGAGGCCACCCATCCCAGGTCCTTGCGGGCTCGGCGATCGCCGATGACGAAGCCGATGATTTCCTCGTTGCGCTCCGCCTTCAGCCGGATCGTCCCGGGCAGCGAGAGCGCCGCCAGGATTTCCATCCAAGGCCACGAGTCTCGCCCAAAACAGATCTTCTCCAGCGCGACGATCGGTCGCAGATCTCGCCAGCTGGCGGTCTGGATCTCCGGCTCGATCTGGGTCAGCCTCCGCCGCGGAAGTCTTTCAATAGGCTGGTGAACTCCATCGGGAAGATGAACTTGGTGGCCGGGCTGGTCCCCATGGCCTTCAGCGTTTCGAAGTACTGCAGGGTCATGGTCTTCTGATCCACCGTCTGCGCTATGCCGTAAATCTTCTCGAGCGCAGAGGCAAATCCTTCCGCCCGCAGGAATTGGGCCTGCCGCTCGCCCTCGGCCCGCAGGATGGTGGCCTGCTTCTCGCCCTCGGCCTTGAGGATGCTGGCCTGCTTGTCGCCCTCGGCGACGTTGATCGTCCCCTCGCGGGTCCCGGTGGACTCGGTGACCACCGCCCGGCGCACTCGCTGGGCGGCCATCTGGCGGTTCATCGCGTCCTGCACCTCGCGCGGCGGGATGATCTCGCGGATCTCGACGTTGGTGACCTTGACGCCCCAGCGCTCGGTCACCTCGTCCAGCCGGGTGCGAAGCATCTGGTTGATATGCTCCCGCTGAGAGAGCACGTCGTCGAGTGGAATCCCGCCGATCACCGAGCGCAGGGTGGTGGTGGCCATGCCCTGGGCGGCCACCTCGAAATTTCCCACCTGAACTACGCTGTCGCCGGCGTGCAGGACCTTGTAGTACCAGAGGAAATCGATCGCGATCGGAGCATTGTCCTTGGTGATCGAGGTCTGGTGCGGGATCTCACGCACCTGTTCGCGCAAGTCCACCTTCACGCCCCGGTCGATGAACGGGATGAGCAGCACGAGCCCGGGGCCCTTCTCCCCGATCACCCGTCCCAACCGGAATACCACCAGCCGCTCGTACTCCTGAACGATTCGGACTGCACTGGTCAGGAAGAACAGCCCGACCAGGGCGACCCCGCCGACCAGACAAAGTACAACTGCGAAATCCATTTCACTTCCCTCCTTGAGTTTCGCCTTCCGGCTTCACATTGAGCATCAAACCTTCACGGGAGATGACTCGCACCGCGGTTCCCTCGGGAATCGGGGACTCAGCCCGCGCGCTCCACATCTCACCGTCCACATAAACCGAACCAATCGGATCGATCGAGGTGCGAGCTTCCCCGACTTGCCCGAGGACGTGCGAGGGGTCAAAGACCGGCTCGGCCCGCTGGGCTTTCCGTACGTTTCGCACCACGATCCAGAAGAATCCCACGCTGCCGAGGGTGCTGCTCAAAGCCAGCACCGGATTAACGCCGGCCCCGCCTCCTTCCTGGCGGAACAGGAAGGCCGAGCCGAGGGTGAGCAGCAGTGCAGAGAGCACCAGCCAAATCTCTTGTCGGGAGCTCCAGATCGAAA
>CAYHSI010000141.1:4047-5786 GCA_964359225.1 uncultured Anaerolineaceae bacterium | reverse complement strand
GACGAGCCGGTGCGGTCCTGGGAGGGGACGATGCAGGCCGTCGCCTGCAACCAATTCGAGAACTTGGAGGACGGCTACGGATTCGTTGTCGAAGTGCCGCCGGCTCACCCCGGCCTGATAGCGCTGGGTTTGCCGTGGCGGGATGCCCGCTCGCACAAGGAGTTCATGCTGCCTGCCGCGAATGCGGCGTTCTTCTTCGCGTTGGTCCGGGACCGTGACGGCGGTCGGGTGGATATCGATCGGCAGGGGCGTCCGATCTTGAAATATTCGCTCTCGAGCTACGATGCACGGAATGTCGTCCGCGGCGGGCAGGAGTGTGTCCGATTGCTGGCGGCGGCCGGGGCACACACGATCGGAGGGCTGTACAACAACTTGGCGCCATACTCGGCACGCAGTGGCGGCGATCTGGAGGCCTACCTGGGGCGAATCGAACAGCGCGGCTACGTTAAGAACGACATGACCCTCTTCAGTGCTCACCAGATGAGCAGCTGCCGCATGGCGGGTAGCGCAATGCTCGGCGCGGTGAACCCAGAGGGGGAGAGCTACGAGGTGCGCAACCTTTTTGTGGCCGACGCCAGCGCGCTGCCTTCGGCAACCGGCGTGAACCCGATGATCAGCATCATGACCCTGGCGCATCGGGTGGCGCAGGCGGTCAAGGCGAGGACGTAGGCGGAGACCTCCGAAGGCACGGATAGTCCGCTCAGAGGCAAGTCGACGCCGGTTGAAGTCCTTGTTGACGGAACACTTCCGCCGCTCTATGATGGTTCGTAGGGGGAGCTAATGCCTCAAATCCGCGTCGATCCCGGCGAACTTGCCCAGGCTGCCCAGCAGTTTGGGGACCTCGCCGCTGGGCTGAGTCAGTTGGCCGCCGACACGGTTCAGGCCGCAGAGAGCGCTCCAAGCTACGAAGGTCAATTCGCTCCGCAAGTACAGGCCCTCGGCCAGGACGCACAATCCCGGCTATCGCAGCAAGCTACGCGATTGAGAACGCTGGGAGAAGAACTGGCCGCCACCGCGAGCGCCTTCGAATCGGCCGACCAGCAATCCCTTCAAGGTTTCGAGCAGCTCATGCTTCAATTCCGGGGTCTGCTGGATGGACTGGGACAGCTCCTGCCAGGCGGACTAGGCGCCACAATCTCGCTTGGGCAGCCCCTACTTGGACTGCAGCAGGGTCCGCCCCCGCCCGAGCCGCCCAAGAATGAAGAGGATGAGAAGAGTTGGCTCGACCGATTCATAGACCAAATCAGGCAACCCGAGTTCTTCTGGGACCTCATTACGGAGAAGCGTGTTACCAGGTTGATGCGGAGAATCGAGACCGCCATTCCAGTTACTCTCGTGTTGCCGATGCTCAAGGGGTTCGGAATGGATGAGGTGGCTGGTCCGCTGGTTCGAACATTCGATGGCAGCTTTTGGGTCCGGACCGCAGGTAGAGTTCTTGGCGATGCTTCTGCACCGCCGCTCTTCATGGTCGGATGGGGATTGTCTGCCCTTCCGGAGCAGATCGAGAACATCAGAACTGGCGCGCCCTGGAACGAATTCGTCGCAGACTACGTCGTGGATAGCGGAATCTTCCTCGGGAGTGAAGCCGCAGGCTGGGTCGGCCTTACCATAGGAACCGAGCTCGGAAGTCCGGCGGTGGGCATTCCCCTGAAGTTCGCATTCGATATCGGGGCGGGAGTCGGTCTTGAATACCTTTCCGACAGATACGATTGGCGGGAGGGACTCGCTGAAAGGGTTGC
>CAYHSI010000141.1:0-3947 GCA_964359225.1 uncultured Anaerolineaceae bacterium | reverse complement strand
TTGAATACCTTTCCGACAGATACGATTGGCGGGAGGGACTCGCTGAAAGGGTTGCCGGGATCCCGGTGAGTTTCGATCTCTGGGTGGCGGGAGCCATGGAGCGGAGCCTAACAGTTGATATCCCACCCGTCCCCACTCCGTCCGGCCTCTACTCGGCCGCGCAAACGCCGGTGCCTGCCTCGATCCTTTCGCCTAGCCTTCTGGCACCCTCCGGTCTGCCTGCTTCCACTCCTATTCCACCCACATCGACCCCGGGACCCGTTCCGGTGTCCACACCTGAGCCGGGCGAGGGGAACTGATCTCCGACTAGCAAGGCCTTGACCGCGGCGCGGGATCGCCAGACCTGGATTCGGTAGCACCAGGAAAACGCCCAAATGCCTAGAGAATCAGAGTTCTTGACCGTAATGCGGGTGACCAGCCCCAGGTCGATTAGGCGGCGAATCAGGATCGCCCCTCTCCTATCCGTGGCATCGCTTGCGATCTTCGTGCCCTTGCTCGGGCTGATTGTCGACGCAGTCGCCACGGAGCGCGGGGGGGCACGTCACAGCTGGGGAGTTGGATTGGGGTTATTGGCGTTTGCCCTGGTCCTGGTGCCGGTGTATTCGATTTGGGTCGTAAAGACCAGGCGGGCGATGACTGCCTACGCGCTGATCTTGCTGGGGCTCCTTCCCGGTCCATTGGGGATTCTGGACGGCTCAGCTCGCCTCTGCGTTGCGGTGCTCGGAGCCAATGCGACCTTGGTTATCGCACTGGGGCTCGTGCTCGGCCTGTCCACGCTCCCGTTCGTGGTCCGTGCGCGTCGAACCCAGTTTCAGGCTGGGATTTCGGCTGGCTATCTGAGACGGTCGCTAGACCCCAAACGGGCAACCTGGGATGCCCAATACGACAAAGATGACGATATGTCGAAGGAGTGGCTAACCCGGCCTGGATGTCTGATCAGGCTCCTGCCATGGGTGGGGCCAGCGATCGGAATGCGAATTGCCGACGTTTTCGGGAGGAGCACGGCTAACTTAGTGATGGTAGG
The DNA here is from genome assembly GCA_964359225.1 of uncultured Anaerolineaceae bacterium. Classification (GTDB taxonomy): domain Bacteria; phylum Chloroflexota; class Anaerolineae; order Anaerolineales; family E44-bin32; genus JADFRG01. Next base: position 2,923 of record CAYHSI010000141.1, on the reverse strand, counting down.
GGCGTTTCTCTCCGGCGGGTATGCACTGGTCTACTTTTGGATCGCAAGAGCAGCGGTAGAGATGCTCGAGTTCCGCAGAATGGAGAAGGAACTCGGCCGACCCATCATGTTGGCTGAGGAGCCCGCAGGCGCGTAGGTTCTCCCTGACCTGGACGGGCCGTTGAGTAACCGACTCCTCCCTGGCTTGAATTCCTCCGGTTACGCCTCCGTCTGGTGCACGTGATTGACTGTCAAATAGCCTAGCGCCCGCCATTCGAATCAAGTCGCGACATCGATCCCCATCGGAAAAGGAGGGAAGGCCATGCTCAGAGAGTCAGTATCATTGACGGGATGAAGTGGACTATCAGACCACGGATCCAGATTCCTCCCGATTTTTCCCACGGCAGGCTAGCGGGTCCCGCAGTCTAACCAGCCCTCAACGTATCAACTGTTAGTTCGCAGATTGCCAGTATGCCTTCCGATCTCAGCCCGCAGAGGATGTCGATTGAACAATTCAACAACCAGGTCAGGATCCGGATTCCTGGAGCACGGCACAAAGAACACACCCTTCTTCTGTCGATTCAGTCTGTCGCCTTGGCTTTGAGCGGCCCGGTTGTATGCTGCCTCGCAACCCAGGTGATGTTGTCCCTGCTCGAAACAAATGATGGAGCAAGTCTAGCCTTTGGGTTGGCCTGCGTGGGTGGCCTCGTGCTGGGCTGGCCTGTCGCAGCAGTTTCGCTTGTCTACTCACTCTTGTGGGAGACCAGGGGCGTCGAGACGCTGACCCTTAGCAGCGACGGGATCACAAGAGAGCTCACGCCCGCTCCCCTGATCCGTGGCAAGAGGCATTATGCGGCCGATGGGATACGCGGCCTGAACCTTCTAGAACGGCCGACCGGTGGTCTCAAACCATTCGGACAGATCGACTCGGCGGGCTATGCCTTCGGCAAGTTGAAAGGGAGATTGGCCCTCGAGTACGACGGGGCGACAGTTGAATTGGGAAATGGGCTCACGAATGAAGAGGCCCAACATGTTCTGGCTACAGTGCAAGAAGCACTCGAGGCAGACGCGGTTCCGATAGATCCGAGTGTATCGCCAGACCGCGATCCCACTCGGAATGGGTCCTCCGCGCTCCCATCCTTACGCCTTTCTTCGTTCGTCTTAACCTGGTCGATCGGAGTCGCTCTGGGGGTAGTCGCTTTGGCTTCGCCTCACCAAGTTCCGCTGATTGCCCTCGTCTCGGAGCTCGAGCCTGCAACTGGGTCGGGACTCGCCGGCGCGCTCGCTCTCCTGCTGGGGAGACTTATCGCTGGGGGGTTGTTTGGGATTGCAATTGGCTACGTGCAAGCGAGGGGCCTCTCTAAGCTGATTCTCAACGGCAGGGGTTGGATTGTAGCGTGCAGTGTATCCTACGCACTTGCCGATGTCGCAAATGTCCTGATTCTTGGGAGAGTTCGCGAATTATTAGTTAGCATGTACTCGGCCTTTGATCTCGCGATCAGTGACGCGCCTTCTGAACCCATCCTGGCCCCCTTGGCCGCCCTCATAAGCTTCCTCGGGATCTCCCTCTTCTTCGCCGCGCCGTACGGCGTATTGATCGCGGTGCCCCAATGGATTTACCTCCGCAAGAAAGTCTTGAGGGCATGGCGCTGGTTGGTCGCCTATCCGGCCGCGTTCTCAGTGGCCCTGGGCTTATCATTCGCCTTCGCATGGCTTGTCGGGGTAATCTTGTTCGGAGGCTCGCAGCTCGGTGACACCGTTGTCCTCCGCGCGATGCAGGTTATCGCCCTGATCATTTTTCCAGTTCCCGCGGCGGTTATCTCGGCGGCAGGGATGCTGGCCATTGCCCGAAATCCAGTGGCTCAGGCGATGCAGCCTCCAACGGCCATTGGGGGTTGAGCTTTGGACCTATCCGAGCCCGACCCGAGAAAAACGCGTGATGCGCGCAGAGTAAGCTGATCTCCGATCCTCTAGGTATCAATTTCAACCTTGCTGCGCATGGAACGTTGTGTATAATGTAATGTATAATCCGACGTTGTCGGGAGGAATGAAAGCTGTGGCCAGGATGGTGCGAAAACAGATCTACATAGAGAAGCGGCACGAGCGGCAGCTCAGACGAATAGCCGAGCGGCGCGGAGTCAGCCAGGCCGAGGTTGTCAGGGAGGCCATCGAGCGGGAAGCCGTCGGCTCCGGGGTTGACCCAAGTGCGGATCCAGCCGCCTGGGAAGAGGCGCTCGCAACCATCCGGAAGATCCACCGAGAGGAAGGCCGTCCCGCCACGGCTCGCCGCTGGAAGCGCGCAGAGCTCTATGAAGATCGGCTAACCAAGCGTGGCAGCCGCACTGATTGACACGAACATCCTGGTCTATGCCCACGATCCCAGACAGCCGGAAAAGGCGGTCCGAGCGATCGAGGCGCTTGACTACCTGCAATCGACTCAGAGCGGACGCCTGAGCGCACAATGCCTGGCAGAATTCTTCGTGGTGGCGACTCGCGGTAAGGATCCACTCCTTCCGATCGAAAAGGCTCTCCGCCAGATCGACCTGCTCTCCCGGGCGTTCCGAATTCTGGACATCACCTCGATGATCGTGCTCGAGGCGGCCCGCGGGGTACGAGCTCACCGATTCCCGTATTGGGATTCACAGATCTGGGCCGCCGCCCGGCTCAATCAGATCCCGGTGGTCTTGACCGAGGACTTCCAGGACGGCGCGTCGATCGAGGGAGTGAGGTTCGTCAATCCCTTCGCTTCGCCTCTGCCATTCGCCCAGCTCGTCTGAACTAGCTCTCCAAGATCCCCAGATGGGCCGGCTGCCTACCTCTACCGGGCGGCGAATGACTTAGTCACCACGATAAGAGTCCCACACCGCCAAGGCCGGCTTGGGCGTGCCATCGAACTGGCGGAGGCCGAGCGCGGCAAAGAAGCTCAGAGTTTCGATGTCGGTCT
>CAYHSI010000140.1:0-5849 GCA_964359225.1 uncultured Anaerolineaceae bacterium | reverse complement strand
ACCTATTCGCAGGGTTATGATTCGGAGCCGGCGTGGAAGCCGTAAGGCGGACGCCCTATTACGTCTCCCAGAGCATCACGCCGTTGTCAGGTGCGGCTTAAGGTATTGCCCTGTGTAAGAGGCTTTGACCCGGATGATCTGCTCCGGTGTGCCCTCGGCAATCAGCCGGCCGCCGCGGTCACCGCCTTCCGGCCCCAGATCGATCACCCAGTCGGCGACTTTGATAATGTCGGGGTGATGCTCGATGATCAGGACCGTGTTGTCCTGATCCACCAGCTGCTGCAACACTTCGATCAGCTTGTGCACGTCGGCCGCATGCAGGCCGACCGAGGGCTCATCCAGCACGTAAACGGTGTGGCCGGGACCCCGCTTGGAAAGCTCCCGCGAGAGTTTGACCCGTTGGGCCTCCCCACCCGACAGGGTCGTGGCCGGCTGCCCGATCTTCAGGTAACCCAGGCCCACATCGCGCAGGGTCTCGATCTTGCGCAGCATCGCCGGGAAGGCGGCGAAGAATCCGGCGCCCTCGTCGATGGTCGTTTCGAGTACTTCGGCAATGGACTTATCTTTGAAGCGAACCTGCAGGGTCTCCCGGTTAAAGCGGGCACCGTTGCAGACCTCGCAGGGGACGTACACATCCGGCAGGAACTGCATCTCAATCCGCAGCTGCCCCTGACCTTGGCAGGCCTCGCAGCGGCCGCCGTGGACGTTGAAGGAGAAGCGGCCCGGTTTGTAACCGCGGACCTTGGATTCGGGCAGCTCGGCAAACAGCTGCCGGATGTGGTCAAACAATCCGGTGTAGGTGCCGGGATTGGAGCGGGGCGTCCGGCCGATCGGGCTTTGATCGATATTGATCACTTTGTCAATCTGCTCGATGCCCTCTAGCGCATCGTGCTCACCCGGCAGCTCTCGGGAACCGTGCAGCTTGCGGGCGAGGGCCTTGTACAGAACTTCCACCATCAGGGTGGACTTGCCGGAGCCCGAGACACCCGTAATGCAGACGAATTTCCCCAGCGGGACATCCACGGTCAGATCCGCAAGATTGTTCTCGCGGGCTCCCCGGACCCGCAGCACCCGGCCATTCCCGGGCCGCCTAGTCTTTGGGATCTCGATTCGCAACTTTCCGGCCAGGAACCTGCCAGTGACTGAGGCTCGATTGCGGGAGACCTCTTCGATGGTTCCTTCGGCGACCACCCAGCCACCGGCTTCGCCTGCCCCTGGCCCGAGATCGATCAACCAGTCTGCCGCCCGGATGGTGGATTCATCGTGTTCGACGACGATCACAGAGTTGCCTAGATCACGCATTCCTTCGAGGGTTCGGATCAACCGAGCGTTGTCGCGCGGGTGCAGCCCGATCGACGGCTCGTCCAACACATAGAGCACCCCCATCAAGCGCGAGCCAATTTGAGTGGCCAAGCGGATCCGCTGCGCTTCCCCGCCGGAGAGGGTGGCAGCGGACCGATCCAGGGTTAGATAGTCGAGCCCGACGTCCACCAGGAATCCCAGCCGGTCGCGAATCTCCTTGAGCACCCGCTCGGCAATCTTGCGTTGTCGGGAGCTCAGCGGGCCTCGCGTGCTCTGGAGCTTTTCGACCCAGTCCAGAGTCCGAGCCACCGGCAGCCTGGCAAGGTCTACGATGTTCAGGTCATCGATGGTGACCGCCAGGGCCTCCGGCCGCAGGCGCTTCCCTCGGCAGGCGGGGCAGGGCCGCTCGGACATATATTCCTGGATCCTGCCCCGAATGAACTCGGACTGGGTTTCTTGATAGCGGCGCGCCAAGTTGCCGATAACGCCTTCGAAGGCCGTGCGGAAAGTCGCCTGGCGTCCGTCCCGGCTGGAATAGTGCACCGGCACTTTTTCGCCGTCGGTCCCATGGAGGATCAGGTCCAACTTCTCGTCAGGCACTTCAGTTACCGGTGCCTCCAGGTCGATCCGGTAGTGCTTGGCGACCGCCTCAGCCATCTGCCAGTAGTACCCTTTATGGCCACGGGCCTGGTTTGCCCATTCCATCGCCACGATGGCTCCATCGGCCAGGGAGAGTGAGCGATCCGGGATAATCCGGTCGGGGTCGAGCTCGAGCTTGCTTCCCAGGCCCTGGCACTCCGGGCACGCGCCATGCGGAGTGTTGAAGGAGAATGTACGCGGCTCAATCTCGGCTAGGCTCGTCCCATGTTCCGGGCAGGCCAATTGCTCGGAAAACGGGATGTCCTGCGGCGGGTCGGCACTCAGGTTCGAAACCACGATCGCCGCTTCACCCCACCGCAGCGCAGTCTCGACCGAGTCCGTCAGCCGGGTCCGGAATGAACCATCGGGTTCCTTGGGAATGACCAGCCGGTCCACCACAGCCTCGATGTTATGGATCTTGTACCGATCGAGCTGGATTTCCTGCTCGACCTCCCGCACGGCACCATCTACCCGGGCCCGGACGAAACCTGAGCGCTTCAGTTCATCGAGCACTGCCAGGTGGGTCCCCTTCCGCCCGCGCACCAAAGGGGCCAGGACCAAGAGTCGGGTCCCGGCCGGCATTCCTTCGATGGTGTCTACTATCTCCTGGGCCGATTGCTGGCGCACCTCTCGTCCGCAGATCGGACAGTGGGGGAGCCCGACCCGGGCATAGAGCAGGCGCAGATAGTCATAGGCCTCGGTCACCGTACCGACGGTCGAGCGCGGGTTGTGCGTGACACCCTTCTGATCGATCGAGACTGCCGGCGACAGACCTTCGATGTAGTCGACGTCGGGCTTGTCGAGCTGCCCGAGAAATTGGCGGGCATAGGCGGAGAGCGATTCGACATAACGCCGCTGGCCCTCGGCGAAGATTGTGTCGAAGGCCAGCGAGGACTTCCCCGAGCCTGAGATTCCGGAGATGACCACCAGCTTATCCCGGGGAATTTCGACCGAGAGGTTCTTGAGGTTGTGCTCGCGCGCGCCGACGACCTTGATGAATTCCTGAGGCATACGTAGACCAGCTGTTCTATTGGGTAAGGCGAAGACGGATTATATCAGAGCGAGGCTGGCTGCTGATTTGCGCCTGTTTCGGAAGAGCTCAACGAGTCGGGAGGCCGGCGGTGGATCGGCCCGCTAAGCGGCCGGTGTCCGTCGCTCCGATCGGCTCGGTGTAGCTCAGGGACCCGGCTTCGAGGGGAGCGGCTCACCGCACCACTGGCATTTCGCTTGGCCAATGGGGCTGAGGCCCTGGCACTTCGGGCAAACCGGAAGTTGGCCGCGCGGTTTCACGCCCCCCTCCAATTCGGCTGCCAACTTGACCACATCTGATGGGCTGAGCGCGGCAGGGGGGCCGCCCATCCGTGGAGCCGAGCTAATTCGGGCACCGCGGGGGTCCTCGGAGAGGGTGTAGCCCATGCCCCGCAAGGCTTGCGCGGTGTTCTCGCTAAACTCACGTCGGGCCTCGGGTGTGGGTGCCGGCAGCCGACCGGCAAGAATCTCCCGCAGGTCTTCCGGGACCTGGTCAAGCAGGTCCTCGGAATTGTTCACCTGTTCGGCTAGCAGTTGGCGAAAGTGGTTTGCACCAGAGGGAGGCCGGCGCTCAGGAGGGTGCCAGCCGCAGTACTGGCAAGCAGGAGTTGCCGCTGAAGGGGCGGCCGACTGAAGGCGCGCCCCGCAGCCCGGACAAACCGGAATGTCCTGCTGCATGCCCCTATCCTAACGGCCGAGAGACCAGCGCACAATCACCTAAGAGTCATCACAGCTTAGACCGGCTGCTCGAGTCCGTTCGACTCGCCGATCCGAGCGACGTCGACTGTATCGTTTGCGGCGGCGAAGCGGTCCGCGTATCCGCGGTTACGCCACAGGTATCCGGTCGGTTCGCCATTCAGCCCAGGCCGAATCTGAAGTGTGGAACGCACATACGACGCGTCCGCAGCAGGTGGCAGCCGTGAGAGTCTTCCGAGCAGCAGCCAGGCCGGCAGGGTGTAGCCAATCAGCCCAAGCGCGCCCAAGACCAGGATGGACGCCAGCGGCGCCTGCCGGACATCCAGTAAATCGACCGCCAGGAGAGTCACCATGAGAATCATCCCGATGGCGATCGAACCGAGGTGTACGGCAAGGCGAGAATTCTTCTCTTCGCCACTGCGGGCTCTGACCCGCTGATGGCACTGCCGGCACAGTGGGATCGGATAGCGGGTTCGGTTGGGATCCGCCCCGATCACGACCAAGCCCCGATCCGCTGGTTGACGAAGACAGTGAGCGCATAAATCGGCGGGGAAGTCCGGTGGCTGTGCGCTCACCATCACCTTGAACCGCTGCCCCGGATCCGGCTCGGCAGACTCATGGCCGAGCTCGGCGTCCCCTGCGGTCTCGGCGGTTTCTGGAATCGGTGCGCCCGGCTCCTGGCCAAGGAATTCGTTGAGAGTCCCGATCCCGAAGGGCGGCGTGGCGGCCCGCTCGGCAGCGCCGTTGTTCTGCCCAACTGCGGAACCGATGCCGAAAGGTGGAGTCGGATCCTCGACGGCCCCGCGTTCGGCCTCTGCCCTGACTTCGATCGCCGGGAGCGCAATCCACTGTTTGAGGGCGAACTCTCGGGTGGCCGGGTAGTTAGCGGAGATGGAGCCGTACATGACGAGGTTCGAGCCCTCGCCCAGAATATAGGCCGAGGCGCAGCTAGAACACCGGACGTAATCCGGAAGCTTCGCAAGATGAACGACAGACAGAGCCGCCTGACCGCAGATAGCGCAGAGCCGCCCTGCCGCGTAGTTGGCTTCCACGTTGGTGCGTGGAAGCGGTTGGATTCTTCCCATTCCTACCGGCTTCGGCTCCAATCTAGCATAGCGAACCGGCAGACGGTAGCGGTCCCAGTTTCCTACCCGACTTGGGTCTGCCACTCGGTTCATGGTTTCTGAACGAAGGCCTCCGGCCCAAAGGCCTGTACCAGCATCGCCAGAATCGCCTCCCGCTTTGGAAGCAGCACGGAAGCGCCGCCGGGGGTCCGCCAAAAATCCGCCATCGAAGGGTCCACGTTGAAGTGCTGGATTCGGGAGGAGTCGGCTGCAACCTGTAGCGCGGTGGGCACCAGCGGCAACAGCTCCCATAATTCGAGGTCCGTCCGCAGGGAGTTATAGAACTGGTTGTAAACCTCTGGCAATCGCGACAGGCCATCGATGCTGACGATCTTGACGAAGATCGCTTGAACGACCTCCTGCTGCCTGCGCAGCCGATCGAAATCGCCAGTGGCCTTGCGCATGCGCGCGTAGCAGAGCGCCTCGAATCCGTCCATGAAATAGCTGCCCGGCCCGTAGCTGCGGTAGACGCCCCCGCACTCATCCGTGAGGTAGCCGGTAGATTGCACGGTGATCCCGCCCAGCGCGTCGACTGCGTTGATGAATCCGGAAAAGGTGGTCCGGGCCCAGCTATCCACATCGATCCCAAAGTTGTAGAGGATCGTTTGACGGGTCATCTCAAAACCGCCCCGCGGGTCGGCCGTATTGATTCGGTCCATCCGCCAGCCGGGAATATAGACATACAGGTCGCGCGGAATTGAGATCAGTTTCGCGGTGCCGGTGTGCGGATCCACTGATACCACCATGATAGTGTCGGTCCGGTACCCCCCGGTGTCCGGCCGCTGATCGCTCCCCAGCAGGACCACGTTCAGCACGTCGTCTGCAAACCCGATTTCCGGCATCGGCGGTGGGATCTCCGTAGCCGACAACTCGGAGGGTCCCAGGAACTCGCCCCAAATCGCCGTCGGAGTCGGGGTAAGGGAGGGAGTCGGCGTGTCGGCGGGAGTCGGAGTCAGGGTGATGGTCGGGGTGAGAGAAGGCAGCTCCGTCGGGAGGGCCAAGGCGGTTGACGTTTCAACCACGCTTGTCTCAATGCCTATACCCTGCACTGTATCTTGC
>CAYHSI010000139.1:0-5860 GCA_964359225.1 uncultured Anaerolineaceae bacterium | reverse complement strand
AGTCCCCCGACCCACACGCACGGGCCACCCCTAACGCCGGGGGGCCCACCGCTAAAATTGCGCGGGGGCGCGCTTCTTTTCTTGCTCGTTAAGCTGCCTTTCCGGTTATCCCCCAGGCGACTGTCCACGTAGAATTCACACTGATGGATGAAGATTCTGGAATTACCCGGGTCGATGGCATCCGCCTCGCGGTCCGCCACGCCGCGACGGTCGGCGGAGTTCCGGGGCTGGCCGGATGAACGCGCCGACCATCCGGGTCGAGCTGCACTGCCACACCTACCGGTCGAAGGACTGCCTGATGCGGATTGACCGGCTGTTGGAGACTGCCCGAAGGAAAGGGCTGCAACGCCTGGCGATCACCGACCACAATCAGATCGAGGGCGCCTTCGAAGCCTACGCGATGGACCCTGAGCTGGTGATCGTCGGCGAGGAGATCTTCACGACTCGCGGAGAACTGCTGGGCTACTACATGAAGGAGCTCATCCCGCCCGGCCTCGAACCGATGGAAACGATCGAGCGCATGAAGGCCCAAGGGGCGGTGATCAGTGTGCCCCACCCGCTTGACTCAGTGCGGGGCGGCGCCTGGGAGGAGCAGGATTTGCGCGCCATCCTCCCGTTCGTTGACGCGGTGGAGATCTTTAACGCTCGCTGTATCGGGGGCAGCGCCAACCGGCAGGCCCAGACCGTGGCTCAGCAGGCTGGCCTGCCCGGCACCGCTGGCTCGGATGCTCATTCCTATCTGGAAGTTGGGACTGCCGGTCTCCGGCTCCCTGCTTTTCACGATGCGGCCAGCATGCGGGAAGCTCTGCGACAGGCCGAAGTCGTCGGCCGGCTATCGTCGCCCTTGGTGCATTTTCTTTCCCGCTACGCGAGCTTCCGGAAAAAACTCGGCCGAGAGGACTAGCTTTCCTTCTGCCTCAGGTGGGGAAAGAGGATCACCTCGCGGATGTTCGGCTTGTCGGTAAGCAGCATCGCCAACCGGTCGACGCCCAACCCGAAGCCGCCGTTTGGAGGCATGCCATATCGCATCGCCCGCAGGTAGTCCTCATCCATCGGATGCCGCTCGACATCGTCCTCGCCGTAGGTCCTTCCGAGCTCGAGAAACCTGGCTTCCTGATCGAGCGGATCGTTCAGCTCAGTGAAAGCGTTGCAGATCTCCATGCCGCCCACGAAGCCCTCGAATCGCTCCACCGTTCCGGGTACGCCGGGCTTGCTCTTGGCGAGCGGAGAAATCTCCCGCGGATAGTCGAACAGAAACGTCGGCTGAATCAGCTCGGGCTCCACGTAGTTCTCTAACAGGGTCTCGATCAGTTTGCCGCGGGGGGTGCCGGGATTCGGTTCCAGCCCAGCTTGCTGCATGGCGGCGAACAGCGACTCGGCGGTCGGGTGCTCCTGGTAGTCGATTCCCGACCGCTCGCCGATCGCGGCCCGCAGCTCGAGCCTCCTCCACGGCGGAGCCAGGTCGATGGATTGTCCCTGGTAGCTGATCCGAGCGCTGCCGGTCACTTGCTCGGCCACGGTGGCCACCATTTGCTCGGTAATCTCCATAACCTGCAAGTAGTCGGCATAGGCCATGTAGAACTCGAGCTGGGTGAACTCCGGAAGGTGGGTCCGGTCTACCCCTTCGTTTCGAAAGTCTTTGCCGATCTCGTAGACCCGTTCCAGCCCTCCGACCAGGAGCCGCTTAAGATAGAGCTCGAACGAGATCCGCAGATACAGATCCTGGTGAAGCTGATTGTGGTGGGTGACAAACGGGCGAGCGGCCGCTCCACCGTAGATCGGCTGCAAGACCGGGGTCTCGACTTCCAGGAAGCCGAGATTGTCGAGAAACTGTCGTAGGGCCCCTATCACCTTCGCCCGGGCCTTGAAGAGATCTCGGACCTCTGGATTGACGGCCAGGTCGGCGTAGCGTTCTCGAAACCGGGCTTCCGGGTTGTCGAAGGCTGAGTGAACGACCCGCTCCCCCTCCACGATCTCCTCTTTGGCGGCCGGGAGCGGGTAGAGCGATTTGGCCAACATCTGGAAGGCCTCCACCCGGAGGGTGACCTCGCCGGTGCGGGTGCGAAACAAGGCCCCCTCCGCCTGGATGAAGTCCCCCAGATCGAATGCCTCCTGCAAGAGCTGGAGCTGCTCCTGGCCCAGGTCTTCTTCCCGAAAATACAGCTGAAGCTTACCCTCTCCGTCTTCGAGGTGGGCAAAGAGGGTCTTGCCCATCGCTCGGATCGAGCGCAGTCGCCCGGCCACACCTGCCCGTAGCTCACCCAGCTCTTCGTAAGCCGCCAGGGCGGCCGCCGAGCTGTGGGTCCGCACAGTCCGGGTCGGATAAGCCTCCAGGCCTTCCTTTCGCAGCCGTTCGAGCTTCTGCAACCGGGCTTCTATCAGCCTGTCGACCATGGATTCGCTCTCCGTTCCGCGGACTCAGACCATGCAAAAAGCGCCCCGCGCGAGGTGCTGCGCGCAGGGCGACTCTTTATTCCGCCGAACTCACTTGATCTTGACGATCCGGAAGTTCAGAACGCCTGCGGGTGCGTCGACCTGGATGCGGTCTCCGACCTTGCCCTCGAGCAGCGCCTTGCCAAGCGGAGATTCGTTGGAGATTAACCCGTCCTTGGGGCTGGCCTCTGCGGCTCCCACGATCGTGTAGGTCTCATTGGAGGCCCCATCCTCCTGCACGACCACCGTACTTCCGATCTTTACCGAGTCCTTGGATCGGGCCCGCTTAATCTCCTGGGCCGAGGCCAGGATGTGTTCGATCTCGAGAATCCGCCCTTCGACAAAGGCCTGCTCGTTCTTGGCGGCCTCGTACTCGGCATTCTCGATGAGCTCACCGTCCTCCATGGCTTCATGCAGCCGGTGAGCGACTTCCTGGCGCTTGACCTGCCGCAAGTGCTGAAGCTCATCCTCGAGCTTCTTGCGGCCTTTCTTTGTGAGATAAACAGCTTGACTCGACATCTTGTCCCACCTGCCGGCCACGAGCTCTAAACACCGATTTCTGCGCGTCGGGCCACTATGACAAAATGAACTGAGAGCAGCCTCTCAGCCCATTCGAGGCGGCGATCATAGCATATCACGCAGGTCATGTCCAGCCGACCGGCTTCGAGGGTAATATTGGTATTCGAAGCCGAAGTGAAGAGGTCCCTGCTCGATGCCGCCACAAGCCGGAGATCCGGCTCCAGATTTCGAACTTCAAACCGATGAGGGGACTACCGTACGCCTGGCTGACTTCCTGGGCAAGCGGGTAGTCCTATTCTTTTACCCTCGAGCAGACACCCCTGGATGCATCAAGGAGGCCTGCGGTTTTCGCGACGACTACCTCGCTTTTCAAGGTCAGGACGTCGTGGTGCTCGGCATCAGCCCCGATACCGTCCGGGCCCAAAGGCGGTTCCGGGAGCGCTACTCCTTCCCGTACCCCCTGCTGGCGGATGCCGATCACCGGGTGGCGGAGGCCTACGGGGTGTGGGAAGGCAAGCAGCTGTTCGGCATCACGTACAAAGGGGTGGTCCGCACTACCTTCTTGATCGACGAGCACGGGAAGCTCATCCGGGTCTACGAAGGGGTTGTCCCCGAGGGTCACAGCCAAGAGATCCTGGCCGAGCTTCAGTTAGCGAAACCGTAACGCCCCACTGCAGGTTAGAATCCCAACCGTGCGCCGTTAGCTCAACTGGCAGAGCAGGGGCCTTTTAAGCCCAAGGTTACAGGTTCGAGTCCTGTACGGCGCATCTGCTCCTCGCGGCCCGCTCCGCCCACGATCCCCCCTTTCTTCCCAGCTAGCCTTACAGATCTGTAAGGAAAGAACCCCAGGCTTCTCCTGTACAGTCTCATCGAGAGATTCCGCTTCTGGATCTCATTAGCCGTTCCTGTTAACTGAAGAGGCCATGGCAGAACGAGTCCTTGTCGTCCAATTCGAACGCAAGCACCTGTTGGCTTTGTCGCGGGTGTTTGAGGACCGGGGTGACGTGGTCCTGACCGCCTCCTCCCTGAAGGAGACCGGCAACCTCGTTCAGCGCTATAAGCCAGAACTTATTCTGCTCGACATCCAGACGTTGGGAGATAACTGGGCCCGGGCCATTCCACAAATGCAGCGCGGCGCACCGAATTCGCGCATTCTCTTGACCAGCAACGGGGTTGGCCATCCGTTCCGGCGCCAGAGCAGGGATTTCAGACAATGGGGAGTCATTCGTCCACCGTTCACGGACTCCAAAATCGAAAAGGCTCTTCTCTTCTCCAGCAACGGGCATTCAGCCCCCGCTGGTGAGGGCGAAGCGGAGCGAGCCGCCGGCAAGATCCGCTTCCCGATCCGCTACAAGATCACCTTTCCATATATCGCTCTGGCTCTGGCCCTGGCGATGGCTGCCGCGATCGTGATAACCAACGTCGTGCTCGACACCGTCGAGGAACGTTTTACCAATCAGCTCATCGAGACCGGGCGGCTCTCGGCCGAGTGGATGGTGAAAGAGGAAGATCGGATGCTGGAGACCCTGCGGATGATCTCACATACCGAAGGAGTTCCGGTGGCCGTCCAGGCCGCTGACGCAGAAGGACTGCGTCAGATTGCTCTGCCCATCGCGGTGAACGGCCAGCTTGAGGCGATGGAGATCCTGGATGTGAACGGGGTCAGCCTGCTCTCCTTGCGCCAGCAGCGGCCAGACCAATTCGAAGACTACTACGCCTCGCGTGGCGAGAGCCTTTTCCAAGAGTGGGAGTTCGTCCAGCAGGTCTTGAACACCCAGGTGGACACTCTAGGGGACAAATATGCAGGGGTCGTCTCCGCCCCCTGGGGCGACTTCTTCTATGTGTCCGGCCCAATCTTGAGCGAGACCAATCAGTTGCAAGGTGTCGTGTTGGTTGGCAGGTCGCTCGGCTCGCTGAGTCGCGAAATCCGGGAGGCCACCTTCTCCCAGGCGACCCTCTACGACTTCAACGGGGAGCCTCAGGCAACCACCTTCCTGGAAGCAGTAGGTCCGCTGAGTCCCGAGCTGGTCGGGGCTGTGATGGACCGGCAGGCCGAAGAGAGCTTTCTGCGCAATCTGACCGTCGCCAATATCGCCTACAGCGAGATCATCGGCACGTTGGAGGCCCGGGCCGGAATCGACGTGGCCTTGATCGGCACCTCTTTGCCCCAGACCTTTCTTGTCCATCCTAGCCAGGTCACTCGAGTTCAGATCTTTGGCCTGGCCACCCTGGGATTCCTATTCGTCATCGGGGCCGGAGTGTTGGTGGCCAATCGGATCACCCGCCCGCTGCTGGATGTGGTGCAGGCCTCCGAAGAAGTGGCCCACGGGAACCTGACCGTGAAGCTCGACGCCCGCGGGAATGACGAACTGGCCACCCTGGCCCGAGCCTTCAACGACATGGTCATCTCACTCGATCGTTCCAACCGCGAGCTGCTCGAGGCCTACAACACCACGCTGGAGGGCTGGTCGAAGGCGCTGGAGCTGCGGGACGAAGAGACCGAGGGCCACACCCAGCGGGTGACCGACATGACCGTGCGGCTGGCCCGCCGAATGGGAATCAGTGACGATGACCTGGTTCAAATCAAGCGCGGCGCATTGCTTCACGACATTGGCAAAATGGGGATCCCGGATGGAATCCTCAACAAGCCTGGGCCGCTCTCGGAACCGGAATGGGAAATCATGCGAAAGCATCCGATCTACGCCTACCAGATGCTCTCGCCGATCGGCTACCTGCGCCCCGCCCTGGCGATCCCCTGCTGCCACCACGAGCGCTGGGATGGCAGCGGTTATCCAATGGGCTGGAAGGAAGAGGACATGCCGCTCCCGGCCCGAATCTTCGCGGGCGTGGACGTCTGGGACGCGCTACGCTCGGATCGGCCCTACCGGATGGCTTGGCCCGAGGAGCG
>CAYHSI010000138.1:0-5957 GCA_964359225.1 uncultured Anaerolineaceae bacterium | reverse complement strand
GTGGAGAACTCAGACGTGCTGTGGATCCGTGTGGCCGGGGAAGCTTCTCGACCGGCTGAGGGCAAGGTCGCTCTTCCCGTAGCTAGCGGCGGGCCCAAGAAGCAGCCGGCTGTCCCTCGGCCCTTGGATCCTTCGGCGGATTCGCAGGAGCTGCGAGGGTCTTTGCCCCCACCAGTGGATGCTGGTATTGAGATCGCCCGACCTTCGATCGTCAGCCGGCAAGGATTTGTGTTCGAGCTCAAGAATTCACGGACTCTGATCGGCCGGTCGGGCCGGGGCTACGAGCCTGACGTCGATCTTACCGACCTTGACCCGGAATATGCGGCTTCAAGAAGGCACGCCGTGATCGAGGCCCAGGGCGGCGAGTTTGAGATCACAGCTCTCCGGACCACGAATGGAACGTATGTCAACGGGGTCGAACTTGCCCCCGGAGCGAAGCACCGATTGAGCATGGGCGATGAGATCCAATTCGGGTCAGAGGGCGTGAAACTTACATTTCTTAGTGCAGGCCATATCCTCTCGAGTTCCTTTTTCAAGTAGTTACAACGTGTACTCAAACTATCTCGAATGACTGGCCATAAGGCTGATTGACCAAGACCTCCTTTCCCGATACGATGATGGGCAACCAAGGCCCACTGTGCTGAATTCGCGGCCCCTAGAATTGCCTCTTCCGGTCCATGCCTGACATTCGAGTAGATCCTCCCGCTCTCCGGCAAACAGCAGCCAAATTCCGCCAAGCTGCCGACCGAGTGCTCGCTCTCGCCGAGGAGGGCGAGGAGACGGCCGCCAGCGCTCCTTCGTACGATGGGCAATTCGGGCCTCAGGTTCAGTCCATGGGCTCGGAGGCCTTTGCCCAAATGAACGCCGTCGCTACTAAGCTCACAGCTCTCAGTGATGCGCTGTTGATCAAGGCGGAGGAATTCGAGGCGGCCGACCGCGAAACCGAGGGGGGCCTGGCTGGATTGTTCGCGCAATTCCGCGCCTGGATCGCTTCCCTGGGTCAGCCGCAGGGCTCTCCGTGGCTCTTTCTCTCGCCCGCGTTCGAGTGGCTCTTCCAGGATGTTGATCCACCCGACGAGGGGGAACCTCCCCAGCCGTGGTACGGACCTTTGGCGATCGAGCTTGGAAAGGCATGGAACTGGTATCACCAGAACGTCAACGTGCCCATCTACGAAAGCCTCGAGACCTGGAGAGGAATCGGCGAAAACGGGAACAAGATTGCTCTGTACTACCTGGGCCAGATCTGGTTTGCCTACGACAAAGCGGTCAACCAGCCGATCTATGATGGCGTCGAGACCTGGAGGGGCAATCTCGACAACGCCCGGACGATCGTGCTGTACGGGCTTGCCCGTCTGTGGTTTGGCTATGACAAGGCTGTAAATCAGCCGATCTATGGTCTCTACGCCGTCCAGGGCCCCGGGGCGGACTCAGACGGCCCGATCACTGGGTATTTGGATAAGTTTTCGTCAGTAGACGCTTCCGGTAACCTGATTTCGCCGGTGGGGGCAGAGCTGAAAGGGCTGATTGAAAGCCGCCAAGATGGAGTCACGATCACCTTTGTCGACTTCAATGCCGGTATCGTTCCATGGCAAGGGTACGTTGTCTTACCGCCGGATTTCGCGGACGGAGGCCAGCTGGGTTCGCCAGGCAACGTCGGCCTTGTAGCCCACGAAGTGACGCACGTGCTCGAAAGGGATCTCAACGACCTAATGTACTGGTCGTCGGGCGCGCCATCGCTTGAGGGTGCCCCTCTCTACCTTGAAGGTGCCCGCATCTTCGGGGACTCCACAAACTACATGGAAGTCATCTCCAACATCGTCGGCCTGAGTGTTGAGTATGACATACTGTCCCAAACCAACCCCACAGCTGCGAGACTAGACGTTATTGAGGGAAGCCTGGCGACCTATACAGACGCCGATGCACTCAATGCTACCCGGTACCTGGTCAAGTCCGAGAACAATGTCGAGGTGTACCGTGACAATTACGTACTCGAGTTTGGAATCTCTGATCATCGAATTCCAGCAGGGGGCTGGGACCACTGGCTCAAGAAGATGGGCTTCACTGAAACCGCCATTCAGCATATCCGCGATATCGCTTCGCAAGGGGCCGCCGTCTATGTGGATCCCGCAGAGTTAGACCCAAACACAGGCTTGCAGGCAACTGCGACGCCAACACCCACAGCTACGCTGACTGTCGCTTCCACGCCCACTATGACGCCCTCACCGACCTCCACACCATCGCCTACAGCGACATCAACTCCCTCGTCGCCGCCAAGTACTTCCACGCCCACTCCTGGGGCGAGTTCTTCCGGCTCCGCTTCGCCCACGCAAGGAAACCCGACTCCTTAGGATATGAAGCCATTTTCAGGCCGCCTCCCGCGTTGGCTCATCTCACGACTCTTCCCTGCTCAGTTGCGTCTCTTAGTGGTCTTCATTTCGTCGGCGCTGGTGGCGTGCGGTCTGTTGCCAGGCGCTGGACGCGACACCGTCTCCTTCGATCCTGTCGACGGAGCACGCATCTTGACGGAGGACTTTGCGCTTTACGGCTATCCAGTTTGGTCGTCAGATGGCGGCTCGATTGCCGCCTTGAGGATCCCCTCCTTCGGCAACGCTCCGGGACCCATTTCAGTGGGCGACGTCGTTTTGATCAATCTGGAATCAGGTGATCAGCGAGTGCTCGACCTGGGTCCTGACTTGAAGTCGGGACTCGCAGGACCGCCACTGTTCTGGATGCCTTCAGGAAATGAGCTGGCGTTCTACTATTTCGATCCCGCCTCCGCTCAGCAAATGCCCAGTCTGATCGTTACAGATGTTCCGTCCAACGAATACCGCGTCGTCGAAGTCTGTCGGTGTACGCCTGTGGCGCTCGATGCCGAGGGGAGCCAATTGTTGGTCGTCTCGGAGCGGTCCGAAGTCGCGTTCAGCCTGAGTTGGTTCGACCTTGAGACGAAGGAAATGCGACCTGAGATGACCGTGCCAAGGGAAAAACCCGGGGACCACGACTACATCGACCTGGCCCTCTCACCGGATGGCGCGAGCCTTCTCCTGGGCCATCTGGACGGAGGTGTCTACCGGTATGAAATGGGGTCCGGAAAATCCCCGGAGCTGTTTCTATCCCCTGCGGCCTCGCCTGCTTGGTCCGCTGACGGGAGCAAGGTGGCTTTCGCCCAGTTGCCGAAGGCAAGTTTTGCGGATTACTACTTCGGACAACTTGTCATCGCCAATGCAGATGGATCCTTCCCGACTCCCCTGTTTCCTGAACGGCAACAATGGGGGATGCTGGCTCCAGCCTGGTCCCCAGATGGCACTCAGATTGCATTCCTCTACCAACACGGCGCGGCGAATGCAAATTCCTTGCTGGTTACGAACGTACCCGAGAACTTACGCCCTCTTTCGCTAGGGCAAAGTCCGAGCGGGCCGTGATCGGCATGGACCCGATTCGGAGATCAAGCCTCCTCTGGCCTAGCCACTGATCATGTGGGACATCGCCTCGAGCGGATTCTGGTTGCTCGCGATTAACGAATCGCCCGGAGTACTTGGCACCAAGATCCCGGTTGTGAGGGCAGCGATTGGGATGATGATTGGTGAGGGTCGGATCCCCGCTTGTAGGGTGCGGTGCCACGGTGCCTGATAGTCCCACCAGGACGGGCCGTACGCTCGCAATTTGGCGCAGTATTAACCCGATCCTCCTCGCCATCGCCTTTGTGGCCCCTGGTTCAGTGGATACCTGATCACCGGCGCCCTACCGACCTTACTCCTTACAATTGTCCACGCCAATCAGGCAGGACCCAGTATCTTGATAACTAATCCGTATGCCGCCGGTACACTCATCCTTCCTTGTCTGAACGCTGGGCAGCATCATGACCCCGATCCTAGGACACAAGAAGCTCCTTCAATGGGCGCAGCTAGTCCTTGCTGCGTACTTTCTGGTCGGTCTATCCACCGGAGCCATTCCTATCTTATCGGACCCTTCCCCGATCCGAATCCAGTTGGGGCTCAAGCTTGCGTATGTAGCCATGAATTCGAGCTTTGCTCTGGTGTCTGAACAGTCGGCTCGACGCGTATTGAGTCGGCCTCGCATCCCGCAGGTCTAGCAGTCAGGGCGGACCGCAGGGGCGACCCTCCGGCAGAAGGCGTTCCACACCTCGGCATTGTGAGATCTCTAGCGCGAACATTGCTTGGGTTCCTCTTTCTCCTCGCTGCCACTCTGGCATGCCAGTTCCCCTCCCCAGCGGAGCCCACCCCCTCCTATGAACCCATCCCCGGAACGCGTCGTCTAACGGATGACTTCGCATACTACCGAGACCCTTCTTGGTCGCCCGACGGACGCACTATCGCTGCCATCCGTAGTCCAACGACTATTGATCCGGGAAATCCATCCACTGAAGGCGACGTGGACTTGATCGATGTCGCATCGGGTGATCGACAGGTCGTTGCCCCCTCCCCGATCGTGAAACCAGAGAGAGCTGGCGGACCGGTCATCTGGTTGACGGGAGGCAAAGAGATTGCCTTCTTCTACTTCGACTTCATGGGAGGGCAGCAAACCCCGTTGATCGTTCGTTACAACCTGGAGACTGGGGACACTGAGCCAGTTGAGGTTTGTTGTGCGCCACTCCTCGCCGCCCCTGATGGCAACCGACTCTTGGTCTACACCTCCTCAAACGGGTCCTTCGGAATCGGATGGTTGAACTTGGACACAGGCCTGGTCTCTGAAGAGCTATCTCTCTTACGAGAGACTCCGCGCGAGCACCAGTATGTCGACTTTAGCCTTTCACCCGATGGCGAGAGCCTATTGATGGGCGACGCAGACGGTCAAGTTTTCACCTATCAGGTGGGATCAGGAGCAGCACCGACACTGATCTTGTCACCGGCAACCGATCCGTCCTGGTCGCCTGACGGGCGCAAGATCGCTTATATCGGATTCGGTTCGGCTTCCGATGTCCAGTTTGGCCAGTTTGGGCAGGTCATGATCGCCGAAGCGAACGGGGTTTCCGCCCAACCGCTGTTCTCGGATAGCCAGCCGGGGGGGATGCGCTCGCCAGCCTGGTCGCCGGACGGAACACAGATCGCATTCCTTTACGGGAACAGCAGTTCGAATGTCTTGCTCCTCGCGGACGTGCCTCCAGAGCTCCTGCCCTAGATAGGATGACCCCACATCAGGACAGTTGTGAGACACTGGCGATGTTCACCACGCCGTAGAAATGACCCTCAGGGACCTGCTTCGAATCGTCGGTTTGTTCTTTTTGTTCCTGGATTGGTTCGGGGTGGTCCTCTTGGTCGTGCCACAGCTCGTGGCGTTGGCCCGGGCATGGGCCCTGCTCCGCAAGGGGAGGACCTGGTTTGCTTGGGTTGGAGGCCTGACTTCCATTCTTGCGCTGTGGGTCGTGGTCGTGGGTTGGCTCTTCGTTTCCTTCCTTGCTGAGGGCAACGTCGGGCCGGTTACGGTCCCCTATATCCTGTGGATCTTGTTTTCCATACCCGCCCTCCTGATCGAGTTCCTGGTCTTCTCTGGGCTCTTCGTTGGGTTGCGGAGCCTCTGGCGACGTCGTGCGATCGCCAAGCCGGGCGTCGAGCAGGAAACCCCGTAAGGCAAGACGGGCGGTGGCTCAACCGAATCGGCCGCAGCCAGTCGGAATGCTCTCCCCCGCGTGGTCCCCAGTCGGCACTCAAATCGCGTTCCTGTACGGAACCCGCCATTCAAACGCGCTGCTGATCGCGCAAGTGCCCGAGCGGTTGCGACCCTAACTTCGTAGGCCTCACAACGAGTTCGTTCGGACACTCTCGGGGCATGGTGTGCCCTCCGTCGCAATGACATTCGGTGAATCTTTCCGCAACTTCGGCGGGTATTTGGGTTGGTTCCGGGCCCCTTTGGGTGGTGCCGCAAATCGTCGCTTTGACCTGGGGTTGGGCTGAGCCTAACCATTTGGCCTTCGGGTGTTCCGTGACCTTGTCCAAGTT
>CAYHSI010000137.1:0-5966 GCA_964359225.1 uncultured Anaerolineaceae bacterium | reverse complement strand
TTGGTTATCTCATTAGGCTGGAAATTATCAGTGGCTTTTTCAATAATGAATTCATCCATCGCCCTCCAGGCCGCAAACAGATCGCGGCCAGTTTAGCATGGCGAACCGAACTGTTGCCCGGAAGCCGCTACCCCCGCACCCGGGTGCCCAGCGCGTAGCCAAGCAGCGCAGCCTGCACGTTGCCGGACATGCCGCCCGAGAAAATCCTGACCTCGACTCCGGGAATTGTTTGAGCCAACTCGATCGCCAACTGAACCTTGTGGCTCATACCCCCGGTGACGTCGGGTGCCTCCGAACCGCGCAGGTCAATTCCTGGCAGGTCTTTCGGCGCGATCTCTGGCAGCAGCCGGTTCCTTTCCGGGTACCGCTCATACACCCCCTCTTCCAGCCCGGCGAGCAAGATCCGGTCTGGCTTGAGCCGGATCGCGAGATAGGCCATGACCCGCTCGGTTGACAGGACCACCCCACCGCGGACCCGGTCAAAGGCCACATCACCCTGAACCAAGGGAATCAGGCCGGCCCGGAGTGCCTTGCGGATCGGCTCATCAGGAAAGGCGACTATCTCGCCATCGTTGGCCACCGCAAGGGCGGAGGGGAGGAATGAGAACACCGGCAGCTCGGCCTCGCTCAGGGTATCCAGCACGAGTCGGTGGAGCCGCTGCGCAGCGGCCCAGGTGTCCAGGAATCCACGCCAATCCTCAGGGGTCCTTACACCACTTTGGATCCCGGCGAGTTCCGCAGCCGGGTGTCCGTACGAGCCCGAGCCATGCCCGATCAGCAGCTTCAGCTCCGGCTTGATCCGCCTGACCTCATGGATCTCGTGCGCCACGCGCTGCAAGACGGCAACCTTCGGCGTCTCGCGGCGGGCTTTGTCGGTGATCAGTGATCCGCCAAGCTTGAGGAAAATCATGCCGCAACCTCGGTCCGGATCGTACGGGTCGCTCCCGCCTCCCGCAGCGCGATCCCGACCGCCTCGGCCGACGCCGGCTCCACCAGCGCGATCATGATCCCGCCCCGGCCCGCGCCGGACAATTTGGCGCCCAGCGCTCCAGCCCTTTTGGCGGCCCGGATCAGCTCTTCGAGGCCCTTGCCGCTGACCCCGATCGCCTTCAGCAGGGTCTGATTGCGATCCAAGAGCGGTCCGAGCTGATGGGTGTCGCCCGATTCAATGAGGCGGCGGCCCTGCTCGCTGATGGCAGCAATCTCGGCAAACAGCCGGTCAACACTCTGCGGATCGGCTGCCCGGCGCTCGCGAACGGCTGCGACCGATTCTCGGGTGGGGAGGCGGTCGCCGCTGTCGCCAATCATAAGCGTGAACGGACGCCCGACCTGCAGGAACTGCGGCGGTTGGCCGGAGATGAAGTACAGCGGGCGTTCGTAGGCAACGACCGTATTGTCGATCCCGGAGGGCGTCCCATGCTGCAGCTTCTCAACGTTGAAGGCCAGGTCCGAAACCCGCTCCGCGGAGAATTCCTGCCCGAGGTGGGCCGCGACCGCTCGTAGAACTGCCACGCTGACTGCGGCGCTGGACCCCATGCCGGCGCCGACCGGGATCTCGGATTCGATCGTGACCCGCAGCGCACTTCCGAGGTTGTGGCCCAAATCCTGTAATATGAGGCGCACCGCGGTCGCCAGGGGATTCGCTTCGGGCATTTCGTGTAACCATGAGCTAAGCTGGGTCCCCGTAGCTTCCAAGCGGACCCATCCGGCTGGAGCATCGGGCAGGTCGACGACTTGGGCCCGGGCCCGGGTGGAGTGGACCGGCACGGCCACGGCCGGCTTGCCGTAGACGACGGCATGTTCCCCGAAGAGGATGACCTTCCCGGGTGCGGTTCGCTCGGTCATGCTGGATCCGTCAGGGGTCGCGGGTCCGGACGGAGGACCCGGATCACGGCCTGCTGTGGCTGCTTGCGGAGATGCTCACTGGCCGACGTAGAGGATGACGATCGCGAACAAGCCCCACAAGAGCAGATTGATCAAAAGCGGGCGGTCGGTGAGGATGAGTTCCTCCGGCGCGCCACCGACGTTTTCGACATGGATCAAGCGAAGATAGCGAAAGATCCCATACAGCACAAACGGGATGGTCAGCATCATGAGATGGTTGGCCGGCAGGTTCTCTGCAGAAAAAGTGTAGAGCGAGTATGCCATAATGGTCGTCGCCGAGACGACAACGATCAGCTGATCCAGCAGTTCAACGTTGTACCCGTCCAGCACTGGGCGATGTGAGTTGGCGCCCTCGGCCAGCAGCAGCAGTTCGGCCCGCCGCTTGCCAAATCCAATGATCAGGGCCAACAACGTCGTGCACACGTACAACCAGGGGGAAAACCGCGACACCTGGATGAGGCTGACCCCCGCCGCGACCCTGAGCACAAACCCGGCTGCGATGATCAGCACATCGATGATCGCGGCGTGCTTGAGCCACAACGAGTAGAGCAGGTTCAACCCAAAGTAACCGGCCACGATCCAGCCGAATGAGTTTCCAAGGCCAAAACTGATCATGACCGAAATCGCGGCGAGCAGCACGGCCGCCGTCACCGCCACCGGGATAGCCAATTCGCCGGCGGCGATCGGCCGAGTGCGCTTGACCGGATGGCGGCGGTCGGCCTCGACGTCGGCGATGTCGTTGAGCAGATAAACCGAGCTCGAGATGAGGCACAGCATCGCGAACCCGACCACGGTGCGGACCAGCGGTTCCGGTCGGACGAGCTGCTCGTCGAAGACCAGCGCCGCGAACACAAATACGTTCTTGGCCCACTGTCGTGGCCGCATGGCTCGCAAGAGCGCCTTGAGCATGCCGCGTAGGATAGCAGTTGCGACCGCGGCGAGCAAGCGGACGGCCATCCCATACCGCGGGAGTTCAGGCTTGGTCGAATAAATGGCGGACCCGAAGCAACGGCTCGATCAACTGCTCGTCGGGCGCGGCCTGGTCGAGAGCCGCGCCCTCGCCCAGCGGATGATCATGGCCGGCCAGGTGCGGCTGGAGGGACAGCTGGTGCTGCAGCCATCGACCCGGGTGGCCCCGGACGCGGCAGTCGAAATTAGCTCCGCCCCCCGCTTCGTCTCCCGGGGTGGTGAGAAGCTGGAGGCGGCGCTCCTGCAATTCCGGCTGCAGCCGGCCGGATGGGTGTGCGCCGACGTCGGAGCCTCGACCGGCGGATTCACCGACTGCCTGCTGCAGCACGGCGCGGGGCGGGTTTATGCGATCGATGTCGGCCACGGGCAGCTGCACTGGCGGCTGCGGAACGATCCTCGGGTGGTGCTCATGGAGCGCAAGAACGCCAGAACCTTGAGCGAGCTCCCCGAGCCAATCCGGCTGGCGACGGTCGATGTATCTTTCATCTCGCTGCGCCTCATCCTGCCTTCGGTGGCGGGGTGGCTGGTCGCGGGCGGCGAGGTCGTCGCGCTCGTCAAGCCTCAATTCGAGGCGGGGAGGAGCCAGGTCGGGAAGGGGGGCGTGGTCAAGGACCCAGGAACACACCAGCAGGTGCTGTTCGAGATCCTTGAATTCGCAATCGTGGCGGGGTTGGCTCCTCAAGGGGTGATCCGCTCGCCCCTGGTCGGACCCAAGGGGAACATCGAATTCCTGGCCTGGCTGCGCAAGGGGGGCGATCCGGCCAATCTCGAAAGGCTGGTCAGCGGCACTCCATAGGCTCGGCCGGGTGGGAAATCGGTCCGAATTGTCAACCCTGGGGCGGATCGCTATAATCGTCCGCTTGGAATGCCCTATCCCCGGAATGGCTAAGCTTCGCCCCCGATGAGAATCCTGACCGTTCTCACCTATTACGCCCCGCACTGGACCGGGCTGACCGCTCACGCCGCCCGAGTGGCCGAAGGACTGGCCGCCAGGGGCGAACAGGTCACCGTCCTGACCACTCGTTACCGGCGCGATCTCCCCCGGGACGAGACCCTGAACGGTGTCCGGGTGATCCGGATCCAACCGGTGGGTCGGCTCAGCCGGGGAATGATCACTCCGGCCTTCCCTTGGGCGGCGGCTCTGCTAATCCGCGCCCATGATGTGGTGCAAATTCACACTCCCCTGCCGGAGGCCCCGCTGGTCGCGCTGCTGTGCCGCCTACTGGGCCGTCCGATGCTGATGACCCACCACGGCGATCTGGTCATGCCGCCCGGAGCCTTCAATCAGGCCCTGGAGCGGCTGGGGTACCGGCTGTCTTATCTTGCCGCCCGTTTGGCGACTGCGGTGACCAGCTACAGCCTGGATTATGCGGATCACTCAGAACTGCTCGGTCACTTTCGAAACAAGCTGAGCGCGGTTTATCCGCCGGTGGAGATCCCGGATCCGGACCGGGCAGCGGCTCGGGCCTGGAGGGTCGAATTAGGCCTGGGCGACCGGGCCGTGATTGGATTTGCCGGCCGTTGGGTCTCCGAGAAAGGGTTCGACGACTTGCTGCGAGCCCTTCCGCTGGTCCATCGTGAGCTACCCCAGGCCCATTTGGTCTTCGCCGGGGAACAGCAGGTGGTTTACGAGCGCTTCTTCGAGCAGTGCCGGCCGCTGATCGAACCGATTCGGGAGCAAGTCACGTTGCTTGGGCTGCTCCACGATCGGCAGCAAATGGCAAATTTCTACGCGATGTGCGACCTGTTTGCGCTGCCCAGCCGCACGGACATGATGGCCTTGGTCCAGGTGGAAGCCCTAATGTGCGGCACGCCGGTGGTCGCCAGCGACATCCCGGGCGCCCGGGTGGTCGTGGGCGAGACGGGCTACGGACTGCTCTCCCCCGCCAATGACCCGCAGGGGCTGGCAGACGCCCTCGTCGCGGGATTGCGCCGGCGCGAAAGCTTGCGGCCAGATCCGGTGGAAGTGCGGCGGATCTTTGATTCCCAACAGTCGCTGACAGCCTACCAGGAATTGTTCTCGAGGTTGAGCGGGAAGCCGGCCCAGGCCCGGACCATCCGGCGACAACGTGGGTTCCACTCGGCCAACGGCTCCGACCCCGGGCAATCGCTCTCGGCCGGCGATCATCAGCTGCTGGACCGACTGCTTTCCAACGAAGCCGACATGGCCTTCCGCCGCCGGGCCCGAATGTTGCTGGAGTACCTGGAGCTGCGGGAGGGCGATCGGGTCATTGACGTCGGCTGCGGAATGGGCGTGTACTTGATGCTGATGTCCCGTCTACGCCGTTTGGACCTGTATGGGTTGGATCTGCAGCCCGAGCGCCTCCGCCGGGCTCGGGCTGAGGTCTCGACAGCCCGATTGCTTCGGGGCGACATCGGGCGGCTGCCGTTCGCGCCGGGGGTGTTCGACAAGGCCTTGATGAGTGAGGTCCTTGAACACGTCCCCGACGATGAGGGGGCGCTGCGGGCCATCCACCGGTTGCTCAAGCCGGGTGGTCTGTTGGCGGTCTCCGTGCCGCACGCTCACTACCCGTTCTGGTGGGATCCGATTAACCGGACCTGGACCGGAGTCGGTGGGCGTCCGATCCGAAAGGGTCCGCTGGTGGGGATCTGGACCGATCACCAACGGCTCTACTTGCCCGATGAATTGGAAGCCCGATTGGAAAGGGCCGGTTTCGTCGTGGAGGCGGTCGAGGAGGCCACTCACTACTGTTTCCCTTTCATGCATTTTCTGGTGTACGGGGTCGGAAAACCGTTGATCGAGCACGAACTGTTGCCGAGAGCCCTCGCCAACTCGGCCGACCGATTTCGTGCAGAACAGAACCAGGGGGGCTATTTGAATCCGGTCAACGTCGGGGTGGCGGCATTTCGGGCGTTCGACCAGGCGAACGAGCACCCGGAGGCCGCCGACCAAAGCACCTTTGTCAACGTCCTGGCGAGAGCTCGCAAGCCGGGTGGCCGTCGGGACTGATCCTCAATGGAAGACCTATCTGAATCGACCCCCGAACCATCAGTCCTGGACTGGCTCAAGTCGCTCTTCAAGCTGAAGCCGCTGCCCATCCCAGAACGAGCCGCGGCTGGGCCGGTCGTCGAGCTGCGGCGGGTTGTCGCCC
>CAYHSI010000136.1:0-5981 GCA_964359225.1 uncultured Anaerolineaceae bacterium | reverse complement strand
GCTTCGCGGCTATTCGCGCCGGGCGGCCTACAACGGGAGATTTGCGCCAAGCCCGGAGGGGCGTGATTGCCTTGGTCTCCCAGGCGTCATGGTCCTAGGCGACAGAAGCTGCCCAAGACTCCCGGAACAACGTCCTATTGCCCAATCGAAACGCCTAGCGTTGTTCCCACCCGAGGAAGGTGATGTCCCCTTCAGGGACATCGCCCACAATGATCCGCTCTCGCGTATCCAGGTCAAAGATCACGACCGGGCCCTCGGAGTCTACTTCGAAATCCACGAGGCCGTACAGCAGGTGACCGTCAGGGGACCAGCCGGTCGTGTCGCACAGCTCAGCCGTGGGCTCGATCATGGGCTCAAGGTCTGGGAGGCGCAGGATAGTGCACACTCCGCGGTCGTCGTCTTGTAGAAACAACCATTCGTTCGCCCGGGACTTCGAGAACCAGGAGATATTCTCCCCCTTCAGCAATTCAAGATCCTCCCCCGACTCCAGGTTGAGATAGTGAAAAGGGGAGTTGCGGGGATCGTACACGTAGCCCGATGCGGGGTTGGCAGGATCCTCGCGTATCCAGTGCCCTTCGCTTACCAGAAGCCATTTCCCGTCCAGCGACGCCCGTCCCAGCACCAGCCAAACCTGCTCTTCATCGGCAGTCACGACACGCAGCAGCTCTCGTCGCTCGCCGGAGGGGATTACAATCTCAAGCAGGGAGTGGGCTGTCTCACCCTCGGCTGTGACAGACTCATCCTGCATATAGAACGATCGGCTGTCACCAGCCCAGACCGGGAAACCATCAGGGAGAAAGTCGATAACCTGCATCGGGACATCCGGGTCGAGGAGGTCAATCACCCACATCCCAAACACATCCGCAAGCGGATCACCCAGGTAAAGCACGTACCGCCCATCCGGCGACCAACTCGGGTCTTCGCCCACTGTGATGGCCTTCGCCTTGGCGCCTATTGGAATGACTTCTGTCTCGCCACGCTTTACATAATAGATCTGGGTCGGCTCGGGTTCCTCGAGGTCAGTGGCCCCAAGGACAAACACAAACCCACTGCTGTCCGGAGCCCATTCGAACCCCCACCGGAAGACGTCGGAGACATCATCCAGGTCTCGATCGGACTGGGAGGGCGCCTCAATCCTGGGGATCCGCCCTGGTACCAACGGGATGGTCCACTCGTACTGGTCGAGAATCTTTATGGACGTGAACTCGCCCGTGGCCACATCGAACTGGTGAATGTAGTTGGGTAGGCCCCCCTCAGCCGGTTCCAGCGTGAGCAGGGCGCTTCTGTCAGGGGCCCAGGTCACCCAACGGTGGTCTCTAATCTGCGGAGGCAGGGTGATCAGCGCGGTCGATTTGCCGCCTTCGACATCGTACGCGTAGAGCGTCTCATCGCTGGCCGTGGTGACCGTGAACAAAAGCCGATGGCTTGGGGATCTGGGCTGCCCGAAGGGAAGCGGTGGCGGAGCACTTGTCGGCGTTGACACAGGAGTCGGCTCAACCGGGGCTGAAGCGGATGCTGTGGGGCTCGGGGATTCGGAGAGAGTGGCGGTGGTCGGGCGTGCCGTGCCCGCAGCCGGCTTGCAGGAGACAACTACCATCAGGAGGAACAGCGCACCTGCGACACTTCGACTCACGCGGGGTCTGCCCATGGCGACTTAGTTCTCAGTGACTGGGGAAGAAGTTGGTCGCATCGGGGGTAAAGAACGTGACAAAGGCCGTGTCTGTGCGCGCGTTCTGGAGGATGATCAATGAGTCCCAGTAATCGCGGCCCTGGGGCGAAGTCCCATCGACGTAGGCCTCCCACAGGTACCTCGGCATGATCACCTGAAGCTGGGCCTTGCGGGCGTCCTCAAGCTTCTTTATCTCGGCCTCCAGCTGGACGGGTGAGAGGGGCTCCTCCATCCTTAACGCCTCCGCCCGGACCTGGGCCTCGAACTCGGGCCGGTGCTCCGCAAGCTCTGCGGTGACTTCGTCCTCAAAGAAGCCGTCCTTGAGATCGCGCATCTTCCACTCGACGAATTTCTCATAGTCCGGGTTCATCTCATAGACAGCGGTGTTCGAATGCGACTTCTCAATCAACTCAAGTGCCGTCTCCAAGTTGTCTGGAACCTGGAGTGCCGGGAAGATCGCGTTCGCCATCCGCTCCGTGACCTTAGCCTCGAGCCGCTCACCGGACAGGCCTTGCTCCTGAAGGTAGTGTGTGTAGTCTTCGCGGTACTGGGTCTCAAGGTCCCGCATCGGCGAGTAGTCGAGGAAGCCTTTGCTGTCAAGCTCCTGATTGTATGTCCACCAGTCGGAAGCCGGGTCGTTCAAGAAGAAGGTCACGCCGTCGACACCATAGTCCTCGGCGAGCCTGTAGCCAGCGATGAGCCTCCAGGCGCCATCCTGGGCAGCCTCGGCGGCGCTCGCGATGGAGGCAATTCGGTCAAGCTCAGCTGCCGCTTCGCCACCCGCGTAGTGAATCCCAAGCTGCTCGCCTGTGTAGGTGAATATATTGTTGCCCTCAGCAGGAAGGGCCAGCGCCGCCTGAGTATAGCCTTCCCAGTTGTGCCCGTAGTACACCCCGTCCAACCAGCCTTCGGCAAAGGTGCTTTTGGCGCTATCCAGGTCTCCCCAATGATCATCGTAGAGGCGATTGTAGTAGGCCTGGCCCACGAGCAAGGTTGCCAATGGGCCGACCTGGCGGGTTTCGATCAATCCCACCCCTGCTACGCTATCTCGCTCGTAGTGGGTGATGTTCAGTACCTTCATCACATAGCCCTCGAGCGACAACCCGGCCGCCGTCGCGGCGGACTGCCAGTCGGCGTACAGCGGGATTGCCGGCGTGACACCCTCTAGAAACAGATGCACCCGGAAGGCGTTCAGCATGTCCTGATGGGTGCCGTGGTTGAAGGCGAGGTCCCCGGAAACGAAGCTCGCCCAGGCGCGCTGCAGGTCGGCCATGTAGGCGGCCCGGTCACCCAGCCCGCCCAGCCTCGCCCACTCCTCCGCGCTCATCCAGGGTGGCTTGGCTCCTCGGACCAGCCACAGCGGCAGGTCTCCGGCGCCGTACCCGCTGTCAATCATGGTGCGGAAGGAAACCGCCAGGCCCGCCAGCCCAGCCACTTGGGCCGCGTCGGCGGCTTCGAACCCGTCAGCTACGCTCTCCAACTCAGCGGCAAGCTCGGCCACGTGATCGGCGAATGCCCGTATGTCTGGGCCTGCCTGCCCGGCTATTGCCGAGACTCTCGCCCGGAGCTGGCCGTCATATCCGGAAGCGCCTTCGACCGCAGTTTCCACATCTCGCGAATCTGCCAACACGCGTTGGGCCGCCTCGGTGAAGGTGCGAACAGTTGCTCGCAAGACTTCGATGTCCACCCGGATCTGGGTCATCGGATCCATGCTATGCCGTCCAATACCAAGCTGTCAAGTAGGAGAGCGATAGGGGAAGCGTAGGACATGCCTCTGGATGACCCCCGCATGCCATTGATCCGACTTCAGGAGTATCGTAGACTGGGGTCGGGGCAAGGCGGGGACCGATGCCTTATCCGATTACGGTCAGACGAGCAAAGGAAATCTCGCCTTCCGAGGCGCACGAGATCGCGCATCGCCTCCGCTCGGCGGCGGAATCGCTGTCTGCCCTCGTACCGGATCTCCACAGGTCAGAAAACGACCTGGAGATGACCTGGCAGGGGCAGGCCAAGAATCGGTTCGACGATGCGCACGGTTCCCCTGCAAGGCGACTGGAGTTTCTCGCCGCCGAACTGCGCCAGCTCGCGGGCGCAGTCGAGTCAATCCAGGTCACGGTCTGGGAAGAGGAGATCGTGTATGTCAGCGAGTAGGCCAGGTGAGGCGGGGTAGAACGTGGTGGTGGGTTACGGCGATCGTTGCTCAATGACAAGAGGCTCCCCAGCCGCGTCAAACGTAGTCACAAGCGTGTAACCTCCATATAGACATCCTGTCAGTCCACCTGTGCCTTCAACCTGCATAACCTTCCCGCGTACCTCCAGATGGTGGATGGTATTTGGGAGCAGAGTCACCTCAACAAAGCCCGTGTTGCTCGCAAAGGTGCCGGATTCGGTCACGATGGTGATTTGCTCCATTTTGCCTAGGTTCACATGAACGGTTATGGATAACTGATCGGTTGCAGTTGGGATCGGATCGACGGTAAGAACCTCCGCCGTAGCTTGTGGGCAAAGTTTCTCGGTTGGCGTGGGAGATGCCACCGATGGGGTCGAAGTCTCCACTTCCGCACGCCCCGGGGTAGATGCAGTGCAGCCGGCGATGAGCAAACTGATAAAGATTCCTAGAGAGAGAAAACTCGTAATCGCTCTCAAGCTGGCTCCAAATCGTCCTACAACCCTATTGTTGCACAAGCCCGCCGTCAGAGCGGATATGCGGTGGGGCCGCCTGTTAGCCGCCCATGACTTGATAGATCTGGATGAGGTTCCCGCAGGTGTCGTCGAGCACGGCAGCGGTCGTCATCCCCATGTTGGTCGGCTCCATTGCGAATTGCACGCCGATCGGGCCGGCCTGCGGTCAGGGTCTGATTCGCCGCGGGCGAGTCCGCTCAAGCGAAGGGTGCGGCAGAGTCTTTTTCGAGTCCGGAACGATCGCCAGGACCGACCAGCACGGCGAACGGATAGGCGGTCAGTAATCCGTATAGGAGCCCAGACCCCAGGATGGTCAGACCCATCAGCAGTCTTCCAATCCCAAGCGAGATGCCCCATGCAATCCCCGAGACGGCCGGCCAGAGCAGCGGGCGGTCCAAGTATCGGCCGATAGCGAGCCATTGTGCCAGTCCAACCCACATGCCCATCGCGAGGCCATCAATCATGTAGCCAAGAGGGTTTCGCAACTGAGGAACAATCGCTTCCGCGGAGATACCCACGAACACGGCCATTGAAAAACCGAGGGCTGTGAACACAATCCAGCGCCAGCGTGGAATCCCCGCGCGGCGGATCAGGATAGCTTGGGCCATTGCGATGAGCAGGCCAAAAAGACCACCATAGGCAAACTGGCCCGCCGCGAAACCGCCAACAGTAAAGGGATTGAACGGCGTAATGTAGCTCAAGATGCCAACTATCGACGCTGCCAGCAGCCCACCTGTTGTGGACACAACAACCCAAAGCAACGCCTTCCGAAGGCGTGGATCGGGCGGGCGGCCGGAGCGCGCGTCTCTCAATCGCCCTGCCACCAGCTCCAGTTCGGATTGAAGCCGCCGCGGTAGATCTCAACCTCTTCGCCGGAGACCAGGTTGACCTTGTAGATCCCCTGGCTTCCTTCTTCAGTCGGACGATCGTAGACGAGCCATTCGCCGTCCGGAGACCAAGTGGCAAGCCCCACCCGTGGCTCGTCCAGGACCTTCCGGGCGCCGGTCCCGTCCTTGCGCACGATGTACAGTCCGTCGTCGTTCACAGTGTAGGCCAGCCACTCGCCATCTCGTGACCAGGCTGGCCACCGGCCATCGGGGACCGCCGCGACCTCTGCACCTTGGGGATCGATCAGGAGAATCCAGCGAGACACTTCACTGGTCGAGGGATCCCGTCTTCCGATCGCTACCGCGAGCCAGCCCTGCGAGGAGGGGGCGGCCTCTTCGATGCCCTCGTTGGGTCCTTCTTCGAAAAGGACCTCCTCCACTTTGCAGGTGGTCATATCCATCAGGAGCACGCGTGCAGGATCGAGTGATGGGATTTCGTCCACGGTCACGAGCGTCGATCCGTCAAGGATCCAAGGCCGAGCGGAACTGAATGGGGTGTTCTCGTCCTCCTCCGGACAAAACAATAAGCCGCCCTCCGAGGTGATCACGAGCGGACTCCCTCCGCCCGTGTGAAAACGGCCAAGGCTCCCGGCCAGGGACCTGCCGTCCGGCCCCCATGTTATCCACACGGAGAGTAAGGGTTTTGACATCTTGACGAAGTCCCGCAAGAACCCTTCGCTTATCTCGAGGGTGCGGGTTTCGAGCCCGGTTCCATCCGCATTGATGAATCCCAGCACGTTCAT
>CAYHSI010000135.1:4186-6036 GCA_964359225.1 uncultured Anaerolineaceae bacterium | reverse complement strand
CCCTGGGAGATCTCGGGCTGATAGGGTGTGTAGGCGGTGTAGAACTCGTTGCGCAGCAGGATGTGGTCGACGACGGACGGAATGTAGTGGTTGTAAGCGCCGGCCCCAAGGAAACAGGCCGCCTCACGGGCGTTCAGATTCGCCTCCGCCAGCAACTGCAGCTCCTCCAAGATTTCCAGCTCGGTGGCTGGTTCGGGGAGATCTAGGTCCGGGAAGCGGACCGCGGCTGGAACGTCGGCAAACAACTCATCGATCGATTCGACGCCGACTGCCGCCATCATCTGGCGGCGCTCTAACTCGGTGTGCGGAATGTAGCTCATCAACTGCCCCGCTGTTCGGTGTTGCGCTGATAGCCAATGTGGTCCATCAGGGCCGCCAGCTCGGACTTATCGGTCAATTTGAGCTTGATCATCCAGGCGCTCCCATACGGGTCGGTGTTGACCAGCTCCGGATTGGCGGCGAGCGGTTGGTTGATCTCGAGGATCTCGCCCGAGACGGGCGAGCTCACGTCGGCCGCGGCTTTGACCGACTCCAGGGTTGCCACCTGCGCTCCGGCCGCGACCCGCTCACCAACCTTCACCGTGGCTTCAAAGAACACGACGTCCGAGAGTTGATCCTGGGCAAATTCCGACACCCCCAGCGTGGCCAGGTCACCCTCCACCCGAATCCACTCGTCGGTCGCCGTGTATTTCAGATCCGTCGGAAAGTTCATCCTGACCTCCTCGATCACCCACCCAGCCGGGAACAAAAAAGGGCACCCCGATGTGTGCCCTCTGTCTGGGACCTGAGAGATTCGCCCTGCGGCTTGCCCCTTCGGTGCGCCCGGCGCTTTCCAGAGGTGCGGCCAGGTGGGGTCCTTTTACCTGAGAGATTCGCCCGCCGCCACCATTGACGGTCGAACTTGCCCCTTCGGTGCCCGACGCTCCGGGTCTCTTCCCCGCCTGTGCAGAGTTTCATTCTATGGACGCCCGCCACCAAAGTCAAGCTGAAGTCCGCAGTTTGGTTCCGGCGGAACATCGGCGGGACCTTGATTCTTTCCGGTGTACTGTGCCAAGATACCGCAGGGGGAAGTCCTCGGGGGCGAATATTTTCAGCCAAGCATGGCCGACGAGCTAACTCTGATCACCGGCGCGGCCGGTGAAATCGGGCACGGGCTGCTTGACTCGTTGGGGTCGGCCGCGGCCGATCGATTGTTGGCGCTCGATCGCAATCCGCTCGAACCGGACCTGCGGGACCGCTGCCGGGTATTCATTCAGGGAGACGTGCTCGACGAGGCGCTGCTGGCGGACCTGGGGAAGCGCTACCGAATAGGGACGATCTACCATCTGGCGGCGGTGCTGTCCACCCGGGCCGAGCAAAACCCCCGAGCCGCCCACCGGGTGAACGTCGAAGGGACTTTCAATCTGCTGCAGCTTGCGGTCGACCAGACCCAGCGGCGTGGCGAACCAGTGACTTTCGTTTTCCCCAGCAGCGTGGCGGTGTACGGCTTTCCGACTCTGGCGGCTAAGCTGGCCGCCGGGCCCCAGACCGAGCTGGCCCGGTGCTCTCCGACCACGATCTATGGCGCCAGCAAGCTCTACTGTGAGCACCTGGGTGCGTACTTCAGCCAGTCTCAGCCCCGCGGTCCAGGCCAGGTTGGGATCGATTTCCGCGGTCTGCGCTTGCCGGGGTTGATCAGCGCAGACACGCTGCCGACCGGCGGGACCAGCGACTATGGGCCCGAGATGCTGCACCACGCCGCCGAAGGCCGGCTGTACCGCTGTTTCGTGCGGCCCGACACCCGAATGCCCTTCATGACCATGCCAGATGCCGTACGGGCCTTGATCCGGCTGGCCGAGGCGCCCTCCCTC
>CAYHSI010000135.1:0-4086 GCA_964359225.1 uncultured Anaerolineaceae bacterium | reverse complement strand
CCGCGGCACCCTCGCTCCGATCCCACACGTCACCTCATAGTTGATCGTGCCCCACCGGTCGGCAACCTGCTCGGCCGACAGGCAACTTTCACCCTGGCTGCCGATGATCACCGCCTCATCGCCTTCCTTGGCGCCGGGAACGCGATCGAGCTGCACCATACAGAAATCCATACAGACCCGGCCAACCACCGGCACCTGGACGCCCCCGACCAGCAGCTGATTCCCCCCGACTCGCCGCAGGCCGTCCGCGTACCCAACCGGGACGGTCCCAATCCGTTCGGTCGTGCGAGTCACGTATTCATGGCCGTAGCTAATCCCTTCCCCGGGAGGCACGGATCGGATCCGAGTCAGCTGGGTCTTCCACTCCAAGGCCGGCTGCAGCCCGGCCGGCAGCGGGGCAGCTGGGGAGGGACGAAGACCGTAGAGTGCAATTCCCACCCGGACCAGGTCGAAGTGGGTCTCCGGCCAACCCAGTGTGGCGGCCGAATTGGCGGCGTGGATCAGTGGCGGCCGCACACCCGCCGAGCTGAGTGCCGAGAGTGCATTCTCGAACTGCTCCAGCTGCCGCCGGACCCGCTCCGGCACTCCCTCATCTGCCCGGGCGAAATGGGTAAACGCGCCCTCGAGACTGAGTCGCGGGTGCTGCCCCACCCGGCGAGCCAGGCTGACCGCGGCCTCCGGCCCGGCCCCGAGGCGGTTCATGCCGGAGTCGAGCTTGAGCTGGACCTTGGCCATCGCTTGTTGATCTCGGGCGGCCCGCGCCGCAGCGTCGATCTGAGCCTCGTCGCTCACGGTGAGCGAGACCCCGGCCGCGATCAGCGCCGCCAGTTGTTCGACCGGTGCCGGGCCCAAGACGAG
Source organism: uncultured Anaerolineaceae bacterium (assembly GCA_964359225.1). Classification (GTDB taxonomy): domain Bacteria; phylum Chloroflexota; class Anaerolineae; order Anaerolineales; family E44-bin32; genus JADFRG01. The sequence goes on along the minus strand of CAYHSI010000135.1, from coordinate 3,228 downwards.
GATGGGCAGGCCAACCCCGGCCGCGCGGAGGTCTAGGGCCTCCTCGGCGCGAGCAACTCCAAGCCAGCCTGCGCCGCCGCGGGCGGCAGCCTGGGCCACCGGAATCGCCCCATGGCCGTAAGCATTGGCCTTGACGACCGCCATCAGCGCTGCTTTGGTGAGGGTGGTCAATCGGCGGGTGTTGGCTTCGATGACCTCCAACTCAACTTCGACCCAGGTGGAGTACAGATTCCGGGGATCGGTCACGGCGCAAGTATACGGAGCGGCGGCAAGGCTGTCCACCACAGGTATAATCGCTGGCTCGCGCGGCCCGGACTCCCCCGAAGTAATGGCTGAGTTTTCGTTTGAGATCATTGCCCAGGATGGTCGGGGCCGGGCGGGCCTGTTCCACACCCCGCACGGAACTCTCGAGACCCCCCTCTTTGCTCCAGTGGGAACTCAGGCCACCGTCAAGGCGCTCACCCCTGCTCAGCTGCGCGAGCTCGGCGCCAGCCTGGTACTGGCCAATGCCTATCATCTGTATTTGCGGCCGGGCGACACACAGATTGCGCAGCTTGGCGGGCTGCACAAGTTTATGGATTGGCCAGGTCCGCTGTTGACCGACTCCGGTGGATACCAACTCTTCTCGCTCGCCGCCCAGCGGGAGGTGGATGCGGATGGGGTGACATTCCGTTCCCACCTGGACGGAACCCCTCACCGCATCACTCCAGAGACGGCCATGGGCATCCAAGAAAATCTGGGCGCCGACATCGTCATGACCCTCGACGAGTGCGCCGAACCGTACGACCGGGAGTACAACCGGCGGGCAGTGGAGCGAACTCACGCCTGGGCCCGGCGCTGCCTCGAAGCTAAGACCCGAGCCGACCAGGCCCTTTTCGGGATCGTACAAGGCGGGATCTTCCCAGACCTGCGGCGCGAGTCGGCCGAGTTCATTGCCTCACTGGATACTCCCGGAATCGCGATCGGCGGGTTGAGCGTGGGGGAAGCGAAGGATGAGACGCTGGCCATTCTCGAACTGCTCGACGGCGTGCTTCCGACAGATCGGCCCCGCTACCTGATGGGGGTCGGGGCCCCTGGAGATCTGCTGGAAGCAATCGCCCGAGGAGTAGACTTGTTCGACAGCGTCCTGCCCACCCGCTTGGCTCGCAACGATGCAGCTCTCACCCGGCACGGCCGGCTGAATCTCCGCTGGGCCACGCTGGCCGACGACCCTGGACCCCTAGACTCCAATTGTTCCTGCTACACCTGCACCCACTTCAGCCGAGCCTACCTGCGGCATCTGGTTGTCGGGCGGGAAATGCTCTCTGCGACTCTGCTTTCGATCCACAACCTGCATTTGCTGATTGACCTGACTCAAGAATTGCGGCAAGCGATCCTGGCCGGACGTTTGGCCAGCACTATCGAGAGCCTGCGCGAGGGATTGGCGAGTGGGGAGCGACCGGAATGACATGGTACCAGGCCCTGATCCTAGGAATGGTCCAGGGAGCCAGTGAGTTCCTGCCTATTTCTTCCTCGGCTCACCTTGTCCTCGTTCCCTGGCTGCTCGGCTGGCAGTTCGAGCCAATTCCGTTCTTCATCTTCAGTGTCACCGTGCATTGGGGCACGCTGGCTGCGGTAGTCTTGGCCTTCCGCGACGACCTGCTCCGTTTCGGCCGAGCAGCCCTGCTGGCAGTGCTGCACCGTGACTTGCTTGAGACCCCGGAGGCGACTCTGGCTTGGCTGCTCTTGCTAGCCACGCTGCCAGGGGCACTGGCCGGGGTCGTCCTGGGTGGGATGGTTGAGCAGGCCTTCTCCAATCCGCCGGCCGTCGCCGGCTTGCTGCTGGGCACCGCGGTGCTCTTGGCGCTTGGAGAGCGGTCCCGGTCGATCCGGGCCGCGAACCCGGCCGAGTTCAGGCCGCTGAAGAGCCTGCGGATTCGAGATGCGATCCTGATCGGGCTGGCTCAGGCGGTGGCGCTGCTGCCCGGAATCTCACGCTCCGGCGCAACGATCTCTGCCGGGCTCTTCCGCGGCCTGGACCGGGTGGATGCGGTCCGATTCTCCTTTCTGATGTCGGTTCCCATCATCTTCGGAGCCGGGCTGGTGGCGCTCGCACAGTTGGCCGGCGAGCCCGGCGCGGCCCAGACTCTTCCCTCGCTCGTGATCGGGCTTCTGGCGGCCGGGGTGGTTGGATTCATCGCCATCCGCTGGCTGCTGCGCTACCTGGCGGGGGGTTCGCTGCGAGGCTTCGCGATCTATTGCGCGCTGGCCGGCGCGGCTGGCCTGCTGGTGAGCCTGATCCGTGGCTAGAACCGCACTGATCCTCGGGCTTTGGATCGTGCTGTCCGGATGTGGTCAGTTGCCGTTAGGGGCAGGCGGGACCGCGACCATCCCGGTCCCCACCCCATTCCCGGAGATCACCACGACCCCCAGTTTTCAGGCTTGGACCACTAACCGGATTCTGGCCTTCAGAGAGCAGAAGGGATCGCCGGCTCAACGGTCCTATATCGGGCTTGGCCTGCAGATCCTGGCCCCGGCCGCCACGCTTCCGGCGGTCGAAGCCGGAGAGTTCGAACTGGTCGTCTCAGCTCAAGAGCCGCCGGCCGACTGGTTCGCGACCCCGCTCGGATGGGAGCCGATCGTATTCGCCGTCCACTCTGGCAATCCAGTCCATGACCTCTCACTCGTCCAATTGGCGAGCATTTTCCGCGGCCAGGCCAGCAACTGGAGCGTGTTTGGCGGGCCAGACCTCGGCATTACACCGATCATCCCGCTTCGGGGGGATGAGCTGCGCGAGGCCCTGGCCGGGGATCTGCTGGGGAATTCGCGCTACAGTACTCAAGCTCTGTTGGGGCCGAGCCCGGAGGCGACCCTTGCGCTAGTTGGGCAGACGCCAGGGGCAATTGGGATTCTTCCGCTCTCGGCGGTGGGTGAAGGGGTCCTCGTGCTCCAGGTTGGCGGGCTTGCTCCGGCAGTCGGGGATGAACGGTATCCACTTCAGGTTGAAGTCCTGGGCTTCGCCCCCCAGGAACCCAGCGGTGTCGTGCGGGAGTGGTTAGCCTGGCTGCAGGCCGAAGGGAGCTAGCGGCTAGCCCGCCAGTCCTCCTAGGAAGGGATTGGATCGGCGCTCTTCGCCAACCGTGGTCGGCGATCCGTGGCCGGGGAACAGGCGGGTCGCGTCCGGCAGGTTCAGAATCTCATCCCGAATGCTGCCGCGCAAGACTGCCTGGTCACCACCTGGCAAATCGG
>CAYHSI010000134.1:0-6038 GCA_964359225.1 uncultured Anaerolineaceae bacterium | reverse complement strand
CAAAAGGGCATGGTTATCCCATGCCCTCGCTTGAAGCCGTTGTAGTCCGCCCAGTCTACTAGCTCAAGTAGTCCCGCAACTGCCGACTGCGGCGCGGGTGCCGCAGGCGGCGGAGCGCCTTTCCCTCGATCTGACGGATCCGCTCCCGGGTCAGCCCAAACTTCTGGCCGACCTCTTCCAAGGTATATGAGCGCCCGTTGTGCAGCCCAAAGCGCAAGCGCAAGATGCGGGCTTCCCGCGGGCTGAGGGTGGTAAGCACCTCCTCGATCTTGTCCCGCAACAGATTGGCATAGGCGCTCTGGGTCGGGGTCGGGGTTGTCTCGTCCTCCACGAAAGAGCCCAGCTCCGCATCTTCATCCTCCCCGACCGGGGTCTCCAACGAGAGTGGCCGCCAGGAAACCCGCATCATCCACTGCACCTTGCGGGGATCCATGTCCAAGTCCTCGGCGATCTCCTCGGGGGTGGGTTTTCGACCCAGGGACTGCTCCAGGGTTCGGGCCACCTTGTACAAACGCCGAATCCGGTCCGACATGTGGACTGGCACTCGGATGGTGCGCCCCTGATCAGCAATCGAGCGGGTGATGGTCTGGCGGATCCACCAGGTCGCGTAGGTGCTGAAGCGGAAGCCGCGCTTATAGTCGAATTTCTCCACGGCTTTCATCAGCCCCAGGTTGCCCTCTTGGATTAGGTCCAGGAACGGCACCCCGCGGGCCATGTATTTCTTGGCGATGCTGACCACCAGCCGAGTATTGGCTCTGATTAGATGGTCGCGGGCGGCCTTGGCGTCCGCGACCCGGGTCTTCAGCTCGGCTTTGCGTTTGGCCGCCGTATTCCCATTGCGCCGGCGGAGCTCCGTCCCGGCGTGACCGCCGCGCTCGATCCGTTTGGCGAGATCGACCTCCTCTTCGGTGCTCAGCAAGGGCACCCGGGCCATTTCCTTGAGGTAGAGCCCGACCGTGTCGTCGCTTGAGATCGCGCTGAGGTCGAATTCCTCCGGCTGGTCGTAGGTGACCTCCGGTCGCAAGTGGAGCGGCACCTGAGAGAGGTCTTCGAATACCTCGACACCTGAGCCTCGAAAGAAGGTTTCCAGTCGCTCCAGCCGGTCTTCAGATTCCTCTACTTCGGGGAAAACTGCCACAATATCCTCGGTCGTGATGAATCCCTGATAGTCCCCTTTCTCCATCAGAGCAGCAAATGCATCGCGCTTCTGCCAATGTTCCTTCGCTACGGCCATCTCTCCCCTCCCTGAAAGGTTAAGAATCGGGTAGCAACGATTTCAGCACGGCCAGCCGAGAGTCGACCTCGGCGGCCGGATGCTCACAAACAGTCTCGTTTCGATTGCCCCCACACTCGGGGCACAAGCCTTTGCAGTCCGGACGGCAGAGCGGATGCATCGGCATTCCCAGCACGAAGTATTCCCGCAGTAAGGGCTTCAGATCCAGGACGCCCGTTTCGGGCACGCTGAGCACCGGATCGCCAGCGGGCTGCGGGGGGAAGAAAAGTAGCTCTTTGGGTTCGATCTGAAGCGGTTGTTGGAGATCGGTAAGACAGCGGCCGCATTCAAGTCCAATCTGCGTCTCGAGCCGTCCCTGGAGGTACAATCCCTGGCTGATCCGGGTCAGACTCAGCACGCCTCGCAAGAACGCCAGATCCACGTCATCCGAGACTTCGACCGCCGGCAGGTCAAAATCAAACTCGCGGCTAGTGCCGACCCCCTGGTGGAGTAGGAACCCAACGTTGAGCCGCAGTGGGTGTTGCTTGGATCGGGCCTCGATCTTTCGCAATCCGGCTTCCAAAAAACCGGCAATAGAATAACATACATTGTAACGTCGGTCAATCTAGGACCTAAGTACCAAACATAAAGGCTGGTTTTGCCTATTCATACCGCTGTATATTGTGTGTGCTAGAGTTTTACCCATACAGGTATGGGTGTGGTACTGTTCGAATAGTCATATCACCGTCAATCCAAGTCAACGACGGGTATTGATTCAGCCACTCGGAATCCAGGCTATGCGCACGGGGCTTCCATTTGTCGGCGCTTCCGCTCAATGCCTAAGCTGCTGATTGGCACTCACAACCTCGGAAAGCAAGCCGAACTGCGCGCCCTGCTGGACGGACTGGGGCTCGAACTGGTGACTCTGGCGGAACTCGGTCTGGAGCTCGACGTCCCCGAGCCCGGTCCGGACTACGCCACCCATGCTCGGGCCAAGGCGCTGGCCTATGCCCAGGCTTCTAGCCTCTGGGCGGTGTCCGACGACAGCGGCCTGGAGGTCGACGCGCTCGGCGGCGCCCCCGGCCTGGGCTCAGCCCGGCTGGGCGGAAAAGGGCACACCGACCGCGACCGTCGGCAGATCTTGCTCGAGCTGCTCCGATCCCACCCACGGCCGTGGACAGGCCGCTTTCGGGCAATCGTGGCACTGGCCAGCCCGGACGGCCAGGTCGAGCTTGCCGAGGGAATCTGCCCCGGGGAGATCCTTCCGGAGGAGCGCGGCAGTGGAGGGTTCGGGTACGACCCGCTGTTCCTGGTTGAGGGCACCGGCCAGACCATGGCCGAACTCAGCTTGAGCGAGAAGAACCGGGTTAGCCACCGGGCCCGTGCAATCCGGGCTCTGCTGCCGACCCTCCGTTCCCTAGGGAAGAGTCTCACGATGGGCTGAGGTCGAAGCCGGACGGGTCGCTGCCGTTTGGCTCGGTGACCTCATTTAAAGCAAAAAGCGGCGCCGAGTTAGCGGGCGCCGCTTCACCTGGCAACCGGGTTCACGAATGTTCGCGCAGCCAGCGTTCGGCCATCATCGCCGCCGAGCAGCCCTGTCCCACCGAGGTGGCGATCTGACGATAGACAGGATCCATGATCTCGCCGGCCGCGAATACCCCCGGCACACTGGTCATGAACCGCTCGTCGACGGTCAAATATCCCTTCTCATCCATCTTCAGTTGGTCCTTAAATAGGCTGGAGTTGGGATAGTGGCCGATGAAGATGAACACCCCGTCGGTGGGCATCTGCTGCCGGTCGCCGGTTTTCAAATTGCGGAGTCGGATCGCCTCCACTTTTCCATTGCCAACGATCTCCTCCACCACGGAGTCCCAGACAAAGTCGATCTTCTCATTATTCATGGCCCGCCGCTTCAGCGCCTCGCCAGCCCGCAGCTGATCACGTCGATGGACCACCTGAACTTGATTGGCAAAGCGGGTGAGAAAGATTCCTTCTTCTATGGCACTGTCGCCCCCACCCACCACTACCACTTCCTTGTCGCGGAAGAAAAACCCATCACAGGTCGCACAGAATGACACTCCCCGGCCAATGAATTCCTCTTCCCCCGGAACGCCGAGCCGGATGGGGGAGGCACCCACAGTCACGATGACTGCCTTGGCCTGATAGGTTTCGCTGTGGCTTTTCACCGTAAACGGCGGCCCACTCCTGAAATCGACTTCGGTCACCTCATCGATCAAGAGCCTGGTTCCAAAAGTTTCCGCCTGAGCTCGCATCAACTCTACGAGCTCGGGCCCGGTCGTACCGTGCGGGAAGCCTGGGTAGTTCTCGACCTCACTGGTTATCGAGATCTGGCCTCCCAACTGGCTGCCAGAGATGACCAGCGGCTCGAGCTGAGCCCGGGCGGTGTACAAGGCCGCGGTTAAGCCGGCAGGACCCGATCCAATGATGACGATTTGCTCTTGCTTCATGCACTTCCCTCATGCACCGCCGAGGATCTCCGCTATCTTGAATTCATCGCCTGACCATTGTACGCGACCGGCCGACCCGCCACAACGACTAAGTATTGCGGCCGCGCCGCAGCAGGATCAGCAGCCCGGCCTGCGCCAGGGCCGTCAGCCAGAAGTTGCGGGTGAGGGCAAACACGAGGCTTGAGCTAGCGAGCCGGGCCAGAGTCTGCCACTCCACCCGCCCCTGCGCCCGACCGCCCAGTCCCCATTCTGAAAGCGCCAGTGCCAGACCGACCAGTCCGCCGATCTGAGGATCCCCCACCCATTGGCTGCCGGCTGCCCGATATAGCGTCCAGCGCGGCTCATCCAGCACCCCGCGGTTCGGCTCCGGCCAGCGCACTGGGTCCGGCCTGCGGAACGTAGCCAGCCAGAGCCAGACCGCACATGCGAGCGCGCCGTCGACCCAAGCCAGGGGGGCATGCCCGAGCAGCCCGGCCTCCCGAGCTCGAACGGCGCCGCTCAGCAATGCGAGGTAGGCGGGACCGAATCCGTGGGCCCAGGGAGCAAAGCGCTCCACCAGCTCCGCCCAATCCCCGAGCCGCTCTCTAAGCCGCGGCCAGAGTACCGTCGCCAGCGCGGGTGAGGCAACCGCGACGCCCACCCACACGACGGTCTCCCAGCGGAGGTTCAAATGTTTGTCTCGGGGTTAGATTGAACTGTGCCGCGCCCGGCTCACCGGCCGGCCAGGCGGTCGCCGGTGCCCGTTATCCGTTGTTGCTTGCTAACGGGACCTCCAGGGTGATGTGGGTTCCTCTGCCCTCGGCGGACTCGATCCGCAGCACTCCGTTGATGAGCTCAGAGCGCTCGCGCATATTGACCATGCCCAGACTGCCGCGCTGTTCGTAGTTGGCGTCCACCGCGCCCACGTTGAACCCCACTCCGTCATCCCAGACCTCAAGCGCTATCCGGTCCCCGCCGACTTTGCGCAACCCAACCCGGATATTGGCTGCCTCGCCGTGTTTATGGGCGTTGTTGACGGCCTCTTCGGCAATGAAGAAGATGACCGCCTGTTTGGAGAGGTCCAGCCCATCCGCCACCCCGGGTTGAGCCTCCACCTCGACTCGCTGACCATGAGTTTCTTCCAGTTTGCTGGCCAGTTGATGGAGGGCTGCCACCAGGCCCCTCGACTCAAGGATTAATGGCCGCAGGGTGAACAGCATGTGCCGGATTTCTTTGGTCGTCTGGCGGGCGATCTCCTCCAGGGTCTGGATCTCGGACTCGGCCGCCACCGCATCCCGCCGCACCAGCCGCCGAGCGAAATTCAGTCGCATTGCGATCGCAGCAATGGTCTGAGTTGGCCCGTCGTGAAGGTTGCGAGCCAGCTTGCGCCGGGTTTCTTCCTCGGTCTCGCTGATGCGATCTCGTTCTAACTCGAGCTCCCGGACCAGGCGGGCGTTGTTGAGCGCACTGCTGGCTTGAGCGCCGATGGCCTTCAAGAGCTCCAGCCGGCCGGGATGAAAGTAGCCCGCCATCGGGTGGGCCAGCAAGAGTGCACCTTCAGGTTGACCATGATTCATCAGCGGCAGGCACACTAAATCTCGGGCGCCCTCCGCCAATCCCAACCGCGCGAAAGATGGATCGTCAACGGCTTGCTGTGAAATCGTGGGGCCGCCAGTCGCCAGCGCCTCAGCCAGCAACCCCTCCTGAGCCACCAGCACAATCGGGCGATCCCCGATCGGCGGATGCCCGGCCGCGAGCCCAAAGCCGTCCTCGCCCCGCAGCAGAACTGCCATTCGAATGCCCGGGTCGAACCCTCCCAGCGCAAGGTTGACAACCAGCTGTGAGATCCGTTCGCGCCGCAGCTCGGAATTCAGCTCGGTTGCCAGGCCCAACATCAATGGGGTCGGACCTTGGTGTGCTCCGCCGTCCGGGCCCGGATTGGGCCTGCTTGCGAGCGCCCTCCGGCGGAGCCAATGCCCCAGACCCGCGGCGGCCGGGGTGAGAAGCAGTACGGTTACCACTGCCCTCCCCAGGCCGGCCAGGTCCGCAGACTGAATTTCCCCGCTCGTGAAGCCGGCGGCCATTACCAGCACGGACCCGAGCCTCGGGAAGGCCAAACCGGCCAGCACCCCAGAGCTCACTCCGAGCAGGAATCCCCCCGGCAACAGAGTCCACCACAGCGGACTTGAGGCAGGACCGGTGAGCCAGATGGCAGAGAGGGCAAAAGCGAAGTCAGCCAGCGGGGTAATCCAGGCTGGCCAGATCCGCCGCGGCAGCGGGCCAACGAATGCTTGACTAAATCCGGTCAACAACACCCAGGCAATCAGCACCCCGGCCAGCCCCGGGGTCATCTCACCCGCCAGCCCGGCCACGATCGC